>JBBQFA010000006.1:0-24242 GCA_038321515.1 Thermoleophilia bacterium
CTCCGGGGCGGGGGCCTCCCCGCCGGGGGGCCCCGGGCTGGGCGCGCTGGCCGCGGCCGCCGGGGGGGGTGGGCGGGGGCGGGCCGCGGCCCCCCCGCGCCGCCCCCTTCTCGCGTGCTCGCTGCACCATCGCCGGCGTGAAGTCGAGCCCGGTCACGTCGCACGCCGGGCAGACATCGAGAAGGCTGAACGTCAGGTCGCCGGTGCCACAACACACGTCGAGAGCGCGGTCATCAGGCGACAGGGCGGCAGCGCGCGCCGCCATGCGCCGCCAGCGGCCGTCGAGGCCGGCGGTCATGAGCCGGTTCATGAGGTCGTAACGCGGGGCGATGCCGCCGAACAGCGCCTCGATGCGGGCGGGATCGCGGTCGATCGGGAGGTCTTCGGCCCCAGCCGCCGGGCGCGACCCGCCCGGGTCGGGCGCGTGCGCGGGCTCACCCGCCGTCATCGGCGATGGCCCCCGTCCCAGGGTGGGAACAGCGTCTGCTCGAAGCCCAAGGCGCTCATGACCTTGCCGGCGACGTGGTCGACGGCATCCTGCAGCGTCCGCGGCCGCGAGTAGAAGCCCGGCATCGCCGGGAGCACGACGGCGCCGGCCTCGGCCAGCTCGAGCATGCGGCGCAGGTGGATCTGGGTCAGCGGCGTCTCCCGCGGCACCAGAACGAGCGGGCGCCGCTCCTTGAGCGCGACGTCGCCGACGCGGTGCATGAGCGTGCGCGTCGTGCCCAGCGCGATGTGCGCCGCCGTGGACATCGAGCACGGGCACACTACGGCGGCGTCGGGGAAGCTGCTGCCGCTGGCCGGCAGAGCCGCGAGGTCGTCGGGCGCATAGACCGAGGCGGTCACGCCGGCGCGCTCGAGAAAGGCCGCCGTCACCGCTGCGCGCCCCTCGGCGGCCAGCTCGAGCTCGTGCCGCAGCACCAGAACACCGCTGTCGGAGATGCTGAGCTGCAACGCGCAGCCGGCGGCGGCTAGTGCCTGGACAACGCGCAGCGCGTACGGCGCTCCGCTGGCGCCGCTGACGCCGACGAACACGCTCTGTGGGGGGCTACCAGTCATCGCTCACTCCGCGGCGGCACCCGCCACCGGCCTCAGTTGATCGAGCCGCTGTGGCACTGGCCGCCGTAGCACCCCTTTGGCCCGGTGCCGCCGTTGCCGTGGCACTTCATGCACACGCTGCCCCGGTTGTATGTGTGGTACGGATGATCCAGGAAGAAGGCCGTGCTGTGCGGCAGCTCGACGCCGTGACAGGCGAAGCAGAACGAGCTGCTGTGGCACTTGCTGCACAGGCCGGGTGAGCTCCGCGCCGTGCTTGGATGCGTCGACAGCCAGCCGCCCGGGTGAGGCATCTGCAGGCCGTGGCACTTGATGCAGCTGTCCTGCCCGTGGCACTTGACGCACTTCTGCGGCTGGGAGAGGCCGGCGGCTCCGTGACTCGTCAGCCAGCCACCCGGGTGCGGCATCTGCAGGCCATGGCAGTCGATGCAGAACTTCGGGTCCTGCTTCGTGTGGCAAGAGGCGCAGATGGTCTTGCCGCGATCGATGACGATGGACCCGTGCTTCTGGTTCCAGTGCTCCGGGTGCGGCATCTGCAGGCCGTTGTGGCACTCGGAACAGGTCGTCCCGGTGCGGTGGCAGCCCAGGCACTGCGAAGCCGTGACCTTCCCGGTGATGGGGACGTTGATCTCCTCCGGGGGGGCGCCACCCACGTGACACGTGCTGCAGTCGTCCGGGAGCCGGACGCCGTCATGGCAGCGGGCGCAGATCGGCATCTTGTTCTGCGAGACCCGTGCCACCTCGAGTTGCGTGCCGGGGTGGCTGATATTGGCATGACATGTCGTGCACTGGTACCCCGCCTCGCGCAACCCCGTGTGGTTCACACGGATGTTGTTGAACACCTGGTCGCGCTCGATCTGGGACTTGGGATGGCACTGCACGCAGTTGTTGGTGCCGACTGCCGTCGTGAGCGGACGCTCGTAGGTGTTGGAGATGTACAGGATCATATTGGTGGCGCCCTGCAGGTTCCGGATGAAGTAGTTGAAGACGCCCGGTTTGGTGTGGCATTGCTGACAACCGACGCCCGCGCGGTAGTGGGCCGACTGCTTGTAGGTCTCGACCTCGGGCTGGATGAGGTGACAGGCCTGGCAGGTCGAGATGTTGTTGACGGCCGAGAAGGCGATGACGGCCACGATGAACACGACGCCAAGGGCGGCGATGACGCCGAGCAGCCACGGCCGCGGCACCCTGCCCTCGATCAGCACCTGGCTCTTGGGGATGCGTTTCTTCCCGAACATGGCCTACTGGCTCCCCGGCACCGGCGTCAACGTGGGTGTCACCCGCGGGACCGGCGTGTATTTGAGACCGTTGAGGAGGCTGTGCGCCCGAGGATCGCCCGCGGCGTGCTGCTCGTGGCAGGCCTGGCAGTTGTCCAGGACGTGGCAGTTGAAGCAGGTCGGAGTGCCGGAACGCGCCGCCGTCTTCGGGTGGCTCGAGATGAAGTTCGCCGGATGCGGCATGCGCACCTTGTGGCAGGTCTTGCAGTACTCCTTGACGTTATGACACTGCGCGCACGACTGGCGCCCCTTCACTTCGGCCGTCTTGCCGTGCGCGTAGAGCCACGCGTCGGCGTGGGGCATGCGGATGTCGTTGTGGCACTTGGTGCAGGAGTCCTTCTTGACGTGGCAGGCGCTGCACGTGGAGAGGACGCCGATGGCGCCGTGGCGTGTGCTCCAATCCCCCTCCTTGTGCGAAATGGGAACGGCGCCATAGCCGCGCTCCGTGTGGCACAGGTCGCAGCGCGAGGTCGCAACGGTCCCGTCCGCGGCAGTGTAGTTGTTGTTGTGACAGATCAGACACTGCTCCATGACCGGGTAGGTACGCGAACCCTCGGGCACAGCGTGGCCGTGCGCGGTGGTCGAGTGGCAGCGCTGGCAGAGGAAGCCCGCCTCGATGAGGTGCTGATGGTCGACGCGGATGCCGCCGGTGCTGATCGTCTTGAACAGCGTCTCATTGCTGTGGCAGCGGCGACAAGACTGGTTGAGCACGAAGCCGAGGATCGGCTTCTCGTAGTCCCCCGTTATCTGCGCGATCGGCTGCTGCAGCGCTTCGAGCTTCGAAGTGAGGAAGAAGAACGGCCCCGGCTTGGTGTGGCACTGCTCGCAGTTCACGCCGCGGTGCGCCGACTTCTCCATCTCGTCGACATACGGCACGTGGCTCTTGCACAAGCTGCAGAACCGCGGCGTGGACGTGGCGGCCAGGGCCACGCCGATGAAGACCACCAGGGCAGTGATGAGGAACGCTGCGACAGTGACGCCGCGTTTGGTCAGCCGGAAGTCCACGCGATCAGTTGATGGCGCTGGGCCGCCGGTTGTGGATGGCGCGCCGGTGGCACAGGGAGCACTGGTAGCCGTCGTCGTGGCGAAGGGCCACCGTATGACACCTCGTGCACGCCGACTTCGGCGGAGTGCGCTGGGCCGCGTGGTACTTGCCCCTGTGGCAGGTGCGGCAGCTCTTGACCGACTTGCTGACCGCTGAGGCGTGCCGCTTCTGGCTGTGGCAGCCGCCGCACACGAACTTCTTGGTGACCGGTTTGGAGTGCTGCGCCGGGAGGCCCGAACTCCCCCGGTGGCAAGCGGCGCACTTGCGGTTCGCGACCTTCTTGCCGGCGTGCCTCATGGCGTGGCAACTGCGGCAGTTCTTGAAGCCGGGGCTGCTGGCCGAGTAGAGGTGGAACTCCTCGGCCGACGTGTGGCACTGCGTGCACTGGACCTTGCCGGCGTGCTGCTGAAGGCCGGAGTGGCACGCCGCGCAGTCGGTGAACCCGGTCTTTTGCCCGCTGTGATGCGGGCTGGAGCCGGGGTCGGCGATGCCGGGACTTATCTGATGGCAGTCAAGACAGTCCGCCGTCGCACCGAGGTGCGGATTGGTGCCGTGCGTGAAGGGAATCACGTAGGCCTTCTGGGCTGAGTTCCAAAGGTGACATTCCTGGCTGCAGGCCGAAGCCGTCTCGGTGGGCGTCGGAGTTGGCGTCACCGATGGCGACTCGGTGGGCGTCGGCGTCGGCGAAGTGCTCCAGTAGGGCCTGGTGTCCTGGCCGGGATAGTGGCACGACCAGCAGGTCTCGTCCGGGTAGCTCTTGAAGTCCGCGTGGCACGTGACGCACGACGCGTCGGTCGGCGTGCCGCTGTTGTGACAGACGCAGCCCGCGGCGCCGTTGTGCCGCCATTCAGTGAAGGCCGATGCCGGCGAGGCCGAGAGCGCAAGCGCCAGCAGAACGGCGGCAAGCAGCATCACGAGAGCCCCCGTCACACTCGCCCAAGAGCGCACATACGTCACGCTGACTCCCTTCCCCGGGCCGGCCCCAGGCATCGCGCCGTGGCGCCGGCCGCACTCCCCCTTGAAGCATTCGCCCTACCCGAGGGCGCATCCTCTGATCGCGGCTCGTTGCGACGAGGTCAATGCCCGTCCGAGTCTACCAGTCCTTGTGAAGCCGTTCACCCTCAAAACGAGGTGGCCCAATTGTAGGTCACCCAGACGACGAAGATGGTGAACACAAGCCAGAGAAACAGGGCTGCCCCGGTGATGATCCACCAGACGACGCCCTGGACCCTCATACGGGTCGCGCCGACGGGCGCCACGAGCACGTCGTCCAGCCTGCCCTCGCGCACCACGCGCTCGTACTCGACCGGCCGCTCGTGCGCGTACTCCTCGAGCGGGAGACCGCCCGCGTACATGGCTTTGTCCATCGGGAAGGCCTCAGGGCGCAGATGGGCGTGGAAGAAGTGCCAGAAGACGACCACGAACCCCATTGCCAGTAGTGCCCCACCGGAGTGGTTGACGAGGGCGAAGTTGATGACGATGCCGGGCAGATATCGGGCCGCGACCTCCGGATACCAGAGGATGGCGCCGGTGACGCACATGATGGAGACGCCGGCCGAGGCAGCCCAGAACTCACCCTTCTCGTAGTACGCGTAGCGGTCGAGCTCGAGCTTGGGGTGCTTGCTCCTGCCGGCGAACCAGCTGACCATAGCCTTGAGATCCCGGTAGTCCTGCCGGTTGGGGACCATCGTGCCCGGGCCCCAGAAGCGACCCCTCGTCTTGATCAGGATGATCGCGAAGAAGCCCAGCATGCAGATGACGCACGTGACCATGATCATCGCCGCGAAGCGGTGGATCATGCCCGCGTTCTCCAAGCCGCCGATGAGGCCCATCCACCACTGCGCCCAAGCCTGGTCGCTGTACTTCAGCGGCATACCGGTCAGCACCAATGCGGAGAAGCTGATCATGATGAAGAAGTGCACCCAGCGCTGGAACGCCGTGAACCGACGGAAGTGGGTGCGGGCGCCCACGGCCGCCGGCGCGACCCTCGGCGCTGGTTGGACGGCCACGCCCTGGTCACGGATACCGCTGTCGACACTAGCCACGGTGGTACAGTCCCTCCCTCAGGCCCCGGTAGAAGTACATGAAGCAATGCAGCCCCCCGAGCGTGAACAGCACCGCGATGAGGACGGCGTGATTGATCTCCATCAGCCACACCCACAGCGATGAGTGGGGAGTGCTGCGGTCGACGTGGACGAGGAAGCTGGAGAAATTGGCGTTCGCGTTCTCGTGGCACTTGCCACAGGTCGCCACGATATTCTGTGAGGACACACTGCTATGGGGGTCCGATTTCGGCAGGATCTCGTGGTAGCCGTGACAATCGGTGCACACCGCCCGGGAGACGTCGCCCAGGCGGACCGACTTGCCGTGGTAGGTGTCCAGGTAGGTCACCGACTTCTCGCCGTGGCAGCGCCCGCACACCTGGGGGATCGACTCTCTGAACTCGGCCGTCGTCGGGTCGACGATGCCGTGTGAGCCATGGCAGTCGCCACACGCGGGGGCATCCTCGGAGCCTTGGTTCATCACGAGGTTGCCGTGAAAGGACTTGTCGTACATCTTGAACTCGCTGGCGTGGCAGTCGCTGCAGGCGGTGAGCTTGGCCTGCCTGTACCAGCCCTGGGTCTCCTCAGCCGCATGCTCGCGAGCCTGGAACCCCGCATGACAGGCGGTGCAGTCCAGCCGCGAGTGCATCGAGGCATGCCAGACGTCCTCGGAGACCGTGAGGCTCTTCTCGACGCCGTTGACGACGACGGTGCCCAGGTCCGGCTTGGCGTGGCACTCGAGGCAGCGGTCGCTCTTGCCGGTGGGGATGGTGAAGGTGATGGCGACCGCGGGGGCAGCCGCGACCGCCAGGAGGCAGAGCGCGGCCAGCGCGAAGAGGATCGCATGGCGGGCGTTCACGGCGCGCTCACGCCCTGGGCGCTGTGGCAGTCCACGCACATCTGCTTCGGGTGACACACCAGGCACGACTGGGTCCCCTTGGCCGCTACCGGAGCATGGGATGTCGCCCAGTCGGCAGGGTGGTCGACCGTGTGGCACTGATTGCACAACTGCTTCTCCGTGTGGCAGCCGAGACAGCGGGCACGGTCCTTCTTGGCCTCCTTGCCGTGGGCATAGGGCCAGTTCCCCGAGTAGTGCCCCGGCGTGGGCTTCTTGTGACAGCCGTCGCAGAACTCCGCCTTGTTGTGATGGCAGCGCAGGCAGTCCCGCTCGTTGGCGACCGCCAGCGTGCCGTGCTCGGCCATGAAGTCGGTGGGATGCGACGCTCCGGCCACGGGCGGTGTGTAGTGACAGAACTCGCAGGCTGAGGGATCGCTCGTCTGCTCATGGCACATGGTGCAGGGGGCCATACTGACCGCACTGCTCTGTCCCGGAGCGGCGTGCGCCGTGTGGTCGTGGCAGTCGATGCACTCCAGGTTGTTCTGGTTGATGTGCCTGGCATGCGGCATGCGGATCTTGCCGGGGATGCCCATGAGGCCTTTGAGTGGATGGCACTTGATGCAGTTCTCGCTGGCCGGCCGTGGCTGACTGTCCTTGGCCGGCTTCATGTTGAGGTAGGTCAGCCAGATGTTGCGCGCCTCGGTGGTGCGCCATTTCGCGGCGGCGGCCGTGCCCGGCGGGATGTGGCACTTGGCGCAGGCGACCGACGAGTGCGCACCGCGCGTCCAGCTCGTGTAGGCCTGCTTCATGGAGTGACAGCTGGCGCAGTAGGAGGAGGACGAGGTTGCCACCACGGGTATGAGGAGAATCACCAGGATCACGCACACGACCGCCGCGACACCGGCCACGACGAGCCAGCGTGATCGGCGTGGCGGCTCTTCCGCGACCTGCTGTGGCTCCTGGACGTTGCCGTCACTCACCTACGCGTTCCCCTCAGACTGTGACGTGATGGTGGCCGGTGCGCCCACGAGATCGCGAGAGCGGGATGCTCGACGCTCCGGCGCGCAGCATTGTACCACACGGGGTATCCGAGAGACCGCCTGCGCGGCCCTGGTTCCAGGCGCTCATCAGGGCCGGAGCGTCGCCATGATGACGACGGCGCCGTACAGCAGGCCCACGGCGCCGTTCACGGTCATGAAGCGCATCCCCACGCGGTCCAGCCCGCGTCGCGCGATGTCCAGGTGAGGCCACGCGAGCAGTGCCGCCACCGCCGCCAGTCCGACCCAGTACACGAGGTCCAAGCCCGATAGAGCACCTACAGCGGCCAGAAGAACGATGGTAGCGGCGTGCGAGGCCGCAGCGACGACGAATGCGCCGCGCGCTCCGATCGCCACCGGCACCGAATGCAGCCCGTTCCGTCGGTCGAAGTCGAGGTCGAAGATGGCGTAGATCACGTCGAAGCCGCCGACCCACAGCCCGACGGCGAAGAACAGCAGCCATGGGACGGCGCCGAGGCGTCCGCTCACGGCGAGCCAAGCGGCCGCCGGTGCCAGCCCCAGCGTCAGGCCAAGCGCATAGTGGCAGAACGAGGTGAAGCGCTTGGTGTAGGGGTAGATCACGAACGCCGCGAGAGGGATCGGCCAGAGATAGCGGCACGGCTCGGAGAGCTGGAACGCGGCCACCACGAGCAAGGCTACGGACACCGCCGTGAAGAGCCAGACCTCGCGCCTGCCGAGGCGGCGGGCGGGCAGTTCCCGGGTCGCCGTGCGGGGGTTGCGCGCATCCAGCTCGGCGTCGATCAGCCGGTTGAGCGCCATGGCCGCGCTGCGTGCCCCGACCATGGCGACCGTGATCCAGAGGAGCTGCGACCACGTCGGCATGCCATCCGCGGCCAGGAACGCCCCGGCAAAGGCGAACGGCAGCGCGTAGACGCTGTGCTCGATTTTGACGAGCCGGGCGAAGAGCGCGTGTTTGGAGGCGGAGCTGCTCCCGGGCACGCCGGCAGAGCCCCGGTCAGCCCGCGGCGGAAGCCGGGTCGTCAGTCTTGCCGGCGTCAGGCTTGGCCGGGGCCGGGGCGTCAGGCTTGGCCGGGGCCGGGGCCGGGGCGGGAGCCGGGGCGTCGGTCTTGCCGGCGTCAGGCTGGGTGGCGTCGGTCTTGGCGGTGATGACGGCTGCGGGGTCGTCCTCGTCGACGTCCTCCTCGTCGACGTCCTCCTCGTGCTCGTCCGGCACGTGCGGCGGAGGCTCATGCCCGAACTTCTCGAGCAGGTAGGTCAGGACCGCAAGGATGGCCGCGATCAGCCCGATGACGAACAGCACGGAGTAGACGATGATGCTGGCCGGCGAGGTGATGCCGAGGAAGGCGCTGACCGTCCACGCGACGATGGCGATCCCCCAGTTGGCCAGCGAGAGCCGGAGGAGGAAGCGGCGCACGCGCTGGTCGCGCTCAGTGGCCTCCAGGTGGGCTTGTTTTGGTCCGGGCGGCGCGGCCATGGCTCAGTCGAAGACCGACCAGATGATGAACGCCGTCATGAGCAGCGCCGAGAACCCCATGACGGCCGTGATGATCCACCAGAGGCCGTCGGTGAACATGGTCTTCCAGGTGATCTTGCGCTCCACGAGGACCTCGTCCAGCGTACCTTCGCGCACGTGACGGGCGTACTCGAGCGGGCGGTCCTCACGGTAGTGCTCGACGGGGAGCGAGCCGGTGAAGATGACCTTGTCGATGGGGAACGACTCCGGCCGCAGGTGGGCACTGAAGAAGTGCACGAAGATGAAGATCACGCCCATGGCGAGCAGGGCTTCGTTGGAGTGGATGACCAGGGCGATGTTCAGGACGATGCCCGGAAGGTACTCCGTGGTCTTGAGTGGGAACCACATCATGAACCCGGTGGCCCCGATGATGACGGTGCCCGCGGCCAGCGACAGGTAGTCGAACTTCTCCCAGTAAGTGTAGCGATCGAACTGCGGCTTGGGACCCCTGCCCACGAACCAGGCGAACATGCCGATGATGTCCTGCAGATCCTTGCCGCGGAACATCATGGAACTGGGGCCGCGAAGGCCCTTGCCGCGGCTGCGCACGAGGCTGACGGTCATGTAGAGCATCTCCGCCGTCCAGTATACGACCGTGACGATGGCGGCGAGCCGGTGATAGATACCGGCTGCGGTCACACCCCCGAAGAGGTCCATGAACCATTGCGCCCAGGCGGTGTCCTTGTACTTGAGCGGCATGCCCGTGAACACGAGCACGGTGAAACTGACGATGACGAGGAAGTGCATCCAGCGGTGGAACACGTTGAAGCGCTGGTACTCGATGCGGGTGTCGCCCTTGCGGTCCCGACCGGAGTGGTGCTTGCGTGAGTACAGCCCTTCCTTGGCGCCGCGGTAGATGTACAGGCCCGTGTGGACCGCCGCGAAGCTGAACACGATGCTGATGAGCAAGACGTAGGCCATCCAGAAGGACCAGATCTGCCAGGACGAGGTCGGATCCTGGGGATTCACGTGCGACCTGAAGTCGGCGAAGTTCTCGTTGGCGCCCGGGTGGCACGTGGCGCATGTCTTGACCACGTTCGCCTTGGACACCGAGCTCTCCGGATCGGAGGCCGGCAGGATGCGGTGCCCGCCGTGGCAATCGCTGCACACCGCGGTCCTGTCCGAGCCGAGCATGTACGCCTTGCCGTGGTAGCTGTCGAGGTAGGTCTTCTCCGCGTCGGCGTGGCAGCGAGCGCACATCGCCAGCTGCTGGGCACGGAACTCGAGCGTGCCCGGGGGGACGATGTTGTGCGCGTCATGGCAGTCGGCGCAGAGCGGTGCCTTGTCGGCGTCTTTGGTGTACACGAGGTTGCCGTGGAAGGACCTCTGGTACATGCGGCTTTCTTCGGCGTGGCAGTCGCCGCAGGCGTTGATCTTGGCCGTCCGCAGCCACCCCTGGGTGACGCTCGCCGGGTGGATGCCGGCATTGAAGCCGATGTGGCAGCTGACACAGGCCAGCTTGCCGTGACGCGAGTTGGCCTGGATGGACGGGTCGACGTAGATGCTCTTTTTCTGGCCGTTGACGTCGATGTACGCGGGCACCTTCTCGCCGTCGACCTCGATGGAGCCGTCGACCGGCTTCTGGCCGTGACAGGCGAAGCACTCACCGTTGCCGCTCGCGCTCAGTGCCGATCCGCTGGCGCCCGTCGCGCTTGATGCCACAGCCGTGCCCGAGAGCAGGGCGAAGCCGCCGATGAGCATGGCGCAGACGAATACCGACGCCCAGGCGGCGCGACGGAGCATCACGGCGCCACCCCACTCTTCTCGTGGCACGCGTCGCACATGGCCTGCGGGTGACACACGAGGCAGGCGTTGAGGCCCTTTGCCGCAATGCCGCCATGGACCTGGAGCCAGCCGGTCGGGTGGTTCACCTGATGGCACTGCGCGCAGTACGCCTTGTCGTGGCAAGCTTCGCAGTTGGCACGGTCGGCCTTGGCGTCGGGTCCGTGCGTGTAGCGCCACTGGCCCGAGTAATGGGACGCCGGCGGGTACGCGTGGCACTTGTCGCAGAACGACTGCCTGTCGTGATGGCAGCGCAGGCAGTCCGCCTCGTTGAGGAGTGCCTTCTTGCCGTGGTCCTTCAGAAAGTCGGGGGCGTGCTCGGAGGCCGGCGGGATCGCGTGGCAGAACCCGCAGCCGTTGGGCGCGCCCTGCTCGTTGTGGCACATGGCACAGGTGACCATGCGCACGCCCGCGCTCTGGCCGGGGAGCTTGTGCGAGACCGTGTCGTGGCAGTCGACGCACAACAGGTTGCGCAGCTTGAGATGGTCCGCGTGGTTCATGCGTACGCCGTTCGTCTCGTTCGGGATGCCGGAGAGCGGATGACACCGCAAGCAGTTGGCGTTGGCGGGAATGCTCTCCTTCTCGGCGGAGCTGGGCATACCGAGGTAGTCGGCCCACACGTTCTTGGCCTCGCTCAGGCGCCAGCGGGACGCCGCGACGATGCCCGGCGGGATGTGGCACTTGGTGCAGTCGATGCCTTTGTGAGCAGAGTCGGCCAGCGTCTTCTCCGCCGGCTTCATCGCCTTGCACGACGTGCAGTACGACTGGTTGTCCATGGCGGCCACCGGCCAGACCAGCACGCCGACGACGATCGCCGCGAGCACGATGGCGACGACCCAGGTGAACCACGCCCTGCGGTACCAAGGGCGCGCTACAGGGCGATGGCGTTGGCTTCGTTCAGTCAAGAAGAGTGACTCCCCGTGGGCTCGATCCTCACACTCCCGGGCGGCCTACCCCTCGTCGAGGCCGCCCGAGTTGGCGCATTGTACCATCCTGCACTTACGCCTGCCATACGGGTCTAAACCCCCGGAACGATACCCCCGGGGGTCAGGAGAACGGCAACCCCAACTCGGCCCAGCGCTGCGTGACCTGTGCCACGATCGCCGGGTCCATGGCGAGCTCCTCCGGCCACTCGCGAGCGTACCCCTCTTCGGGCCAGGTCCTCGTCGCGTCGATGCCCATCTTGGCACCGTAGCGTGCCAGCGTGCTCGAGTGGTCGAGCACGTCGAGGGGGCCGCGCGCGATGACGCAGTCGCGCTCGGGGTCGACGTTGTTGAACACCCGCCAGGTGACTTCGCTGTAATCGTGTACATCGACGTGCTCGTCCACGACGACCACGAACTTGGTGAACATCATCTGCCCCATCCCCCACACCGCGTTCATGATCTTGCGCGCCTGGCCGGGATACTCCTTGCGGATGCTGATGATGGCGCAGTCGTGAAAGACGCCCTCGAGCGGCAGGTCCATGTCGACGATCTCGGGCTGCACGAGCCGCAGCAGCGGCAGGAACAGGCGCTCGGTGGCCTTGCCCAGATAGGCGTCCTCCATCGGCGGCTTGCCGACGATGGTCGCCGGGTAGATCGGGTCGCGGCGATGGCTCATGGCGGTGAGGTGGAACACGGGGTACTGGTCGGCGAGCGAGTAGTAGCCGGTGTGGTCGCCGAACGGGCCCTCGAGGCGCGTCTCGCCCTTCTCGACGTAGCCCTCAAGGACGATCTCGGAGTCGGCCGGCACCTCGAGGTCGACGGTCGCGCAGGGAGCCAGTTCGATCGGCTGCCCGCGCAAGAAGCCGGCGAACATGAACTCACTGATGCCGGGCGGCAGCGGCGCCGTGGCGGCGTAGGTCACCGCCGGGTCGGTGCCCAAGGCGACCGCCACTTCCATGCGGTCGCCGGCCTCGCGGAAGTTGGCCGCGCCGTCGTGGTGGATGTGGATGTGCATGCCGGTAGTCTGACCGTCGAACACCTGCAGGCGGTACATGCCGGCGTTGCGACGACCCTGCCGGTCCTTGGTGACGACGACCGGCAGCGTGATGAACGGGCCGCCGTCGCCGGGCCAGGTGGTGAGGACGGGCAACCGGGTGAGATCAGGTGGGTCGACGACGACCTCGCGAAAGGCGGCCTTCTTGACGGTCTTCGGGCCGTATGAGGCCAGCTCCTTGAGCTGGCCGAGCGCCTTGACTTTGCCGACGAGGCCGCTCGGTACCTGCAACTCGAGCAGACCGGCGATGCGCTGGGCGATGTCGTCGAGCGGAGCGCCCAGAGCCAACTCGAGGCGCCGGTACGAGCCGAGCTGGTTCATGAGCACGGGCACGGCCGGGCCGGCTGCGCCCGCCGGCCGCCGCGGCCGCTCGAACAGCAGCGCCGGACCGTGAGCCTTGCTGGCCCGGTCGGCGATCTCCGCCATCTCGAGGTAGGGATCCACCTCGGGACGCACGCGAGTCAGCTCTCTCTCGCGTTCCAGCAGGTCGATGAAGGCGCGCAGGTCCACGGTCACCTCCCGGTGCCGGTGGTGGACGGGATCGGGGCAACGGTGGGAGCGGCGGCCGGCGAAGCGCCGCCGCCGTGGAGCTCCCGCAGCAGCGGCGCCGGGTCGCGCAAGCCGAGCAGGCCCGTCGCTCGCGCGACGATGCCCGGGACGTCCGCCGGGTCCGTGGCGCCGAACCCGGCGTCGACCTCGTCGAACAGTGCCGTGGCCACGGCGGGCGGAGTGCCGGCGTGCTGCGCCGCGAGACCGCCCATCGCGTAGGCCCACAGGGCGTCGTCGGCGGCGAACGGAGCTTCGGTGCTGCGCAGGTACGAGCAGGCGGCCATGAGCCGCGCCAGAAGCCCGACGGCATCGGCGTCACCACGGGCGGCGATGTCGCGCAGGCCCCGCGCGTAGAAGAAGTCACCGGCGAGCAACCGCGTCTCGAGGTCGCCCGGCGCCAAGGCGACGGCGCGGCTCTCGCGGTAGTGGAGCAGGTAACCCTCGTAGATGAGCTCGATGGCCGTCCCGAACCCGGGGTCGGCGTGCGCGTCGAGGTCGGCGTACAGGCCGCCCCAGCGCGGCGCGGGCGACGCGGCCGGCGCCGGGCCGAAGGCCTCCCCGGCCGCGCTCAGCGCCGCGGCGACGCCGGCGGCGAGATCCACGGTCAGTCCTGCTCCCGCTCGAGGTAGAACGACAACGACATGAGCTCGCTCGAGAGATCCACCTGACGGACCAGCACGCCGTCAGGCGTGTGCACCTTGATCGGCGCGAAGTTCAGGACGGCTTTGACGCCGGCGGCCGCGAGCCGCTGGATTGTGGCCTCGGCTTCGCCGGCGGGAACGGTGACCATGGCGATGTCGACCTTTTCGCGCCGGCAGAACTCGTCCAGCTCCGTGATGCTGCGCACGCGGGCGTCGTCGCCGGCGGCGTAGCGAGCGCCGATCACGGTCGCCGAGCTGTCGAACATGCCGGCGACACGAAAACCCTGCTCGCCGAACCCGCGATACCGCGCCAGCGCCCTGCCCAGCTGGCCGGCGCCGATGATCACGACGTTCCAGGTCTCGTCGAGACCCAGGCAGCGGGTGATCTCATCGACGAGGACCGGCACCTCGTAGCCCACGCCGCGCGTGCCGAACTCGCCGAAGTACGAGAAGTCCTTGCGGATCTGGGCGGCGTTGAGGTCGATCATCGCGGCGAGGTCCTTGGAGGAGATCCGCTCGACGCCGCGGGCGCGCAGCTCGCGCAGCTTGCGCAGGTACAGCGCCAGCCGCGGGACGGTGACGCTGGGGACGTCCTTCTTGTCGACGTTGCGCACCGTCAGACCCCCGCCCCGGCGAACCAGTCGCACGCCGCGGCGGCGGCGTGCTCGAGGTCGTCGTCGGTGAGCGCCAGCGAGATCATCGTCGCCTCGAATTGCGACGGCGCCAGGTAGACGCCAGCCTCAAGCATGTGGCGCCAGTAGGCGGCGTACGCGGCGGTGTCCGCAGCCTTCGCCTCAGCGAAGCTGCGCACCGGGCCCTCACAGAAGAACATCGTGAACATCGGGCCGACGCGATTGATGGTGACGGGCCGGCCGGCGGCCTGCGCCGCGGCGCGCAGCGCGTCAGCCGTCCGGGCGCCGAGCGCCTCGAGGCGCTCGTAGGCGCCCGGTTCGCCCAGCACCCGAAGCGTGGCCGCTCCGGCCGCCATCGCCAAGGGGTTCCCGGAGAGCGTGCCGGCCTGATAGGTGGAGCCGAGCGGCGCGACCGTCTCCATGAGCTCGCGGCGGCCGCCGAAGGCGCCGACGGGCAGGCCGCCGCCGATGATCTTGCCGAGCGTCGTGAGGTCGGGCAGCACGCCGAAGCGCTCCTGGGCACCGCCCCAGGCGACGCGAAAACCCGTGATGACCTCGTCGAAGATGAGCACGGCGCCGTACTTGGTGCAGAGCGCGCGGCACGCCTCGAGAAAGCCGGGCTCGGGCGGCACGACGCCCATATTGCCGGCGACCGGCTCGACGATGAGCGCCGCGATCTCCTCGCCGTGCACCGCGAACAGCTCGGTGAGCGCGGCGACGTCGTTGTACTCGACGAGCAGCGTATCGGCGGTGGTGCCCCTGGTGACGCCGGGGCTGTCGGGCAGCGCGAGCGTGAGCACCCCGCTGCCAGCGGCGGCCAGAAAGGCGTCGGAGTGGCCGTGGTAGCAGCCGATGAACTTCACGATCTTCTCGCGACCGGTGAAGCCGCGGGCGACGCGCACGGCGCTCATCGTCGCTTCGGTGCCCGAGTTGACCATGCGCACCAACTCCACCGAGGGCACCGCCTCACAGATCAGGCGCGCCAGCTCGACCTCGAGCTCAGTGGGCGCGCCGTAGCTGGTGCCGAGGTCGACCTGCAACTTGAGCCGGCCGACGACCTCGGGGTGACCCCAGCCGAGGATCATCGGGCCCCACGATGAGACGAAGTCGACGAATTCGTTGCCGTCGGCGTCCCAGATGTGGGCGCCCTGGGCGCGCGCCACAAAGAGCGGGTGCGGCATGCCCACGCCCTTCATGGCGCGGACGGGTGAGTTGACGCCGCCGGGGATGTACTGCTGCGCCTCGGCGAAGAGGCGGGCGGAGATGTCGGTGTTCACTCGGGTCCTCCCTGAGCGTACGAAGGCCTGTGCAAGACTGTGGACTATACTACGCGCCGCGAGGCGGCCTGTGCCTCGGGGCACAACGTACCCGATATCCGCGACGGCGCAGCATCATGGGCGCAGGTCAGCGTCCACCGCCCAACGTCCCACAGGAACACGCCGGCCGCCGCCGAACGGCTGAAGCTAGACCAGCGACCCGGACACTCGAGGAGTGTGACGCCATGCCCGTGACCATCCGCCATGCCGGCCCCGGCGACGAGCCGGCCGTCGTCCGCCTCATCAAGGAGATGGCTGAGGGAGAGGGCGATACGACGCCCGTCGACGAGCACTACGTGCGCCACTTTCTGGCGTCGCCGGTCAGCGAGGCGCTGCTGGCCCACGACGGCGGCGAGCCCGTCGGCCTGCTCAGCTACGCCATCGTGCCGGGGCTCTTTCACGCCGCCGACTCGGGGCTCATCGACCTGCTCGTCGTGGCCGGCGCGCGACGCGGCCAGGGCATCGGCCGCCGGCTCGTCGACACCGTGCTGCGCATATTCGAGGAGGCCTGCTGTGTCGAGGCATCAGTGAGCACGGGCGCGGAAAACGAGATCGGGCAGAAGCTCTACGCCGACGCCGGCCTCACCGAGGCGTCGGTACTGCTGGAGAAGCACTTCGAGCACTGAGCCCGGCGCCGGGCAGGGGCCTCTCGAAGCAAGGACTCGACCTCTACTTGAGGGTAAGACCTGCGACGGTGCCGAACGGCCTTCAGTGCTCCCCGCGCACGAACGGCACACCCAATGCGGCCGGCAGATACGACCTCCTGGCGAACAGCGCCAGGGCCACCATGACCGTGACGAACGGCAGCATCTGGACGACGTCCGTGGGGATGTCGATGCCCACCAGCTGCAGCGCCGTCGCCACCGACAGCGCGAGGCCGAACAGCAGAGAGCCGACGAGGACCCAGACGGGGCGCCCGCGGCCGAGCATCGCGATGACGATGGCGATGAACCCCAGCCCTCCGGTCATGAAGGGCACGAAGATGCCGGCCGTGACGATCGCCATGTACCCACCGCCGAGGCCGGCGAGGCCGCCGGTGGTCAGCGAGGCGATGGTGCGGATCCGCACCACGTCCACGCCGGCCCTGTCGAGCGCCGCGGGCCCCCAGCCGGCCGCGCGGATGGCGAGACCGAGGCCGGTCCTCGCGAGCAGCCAGCTCACGACGAAGACCAGGGCGATGCCGACGTACACGATCAGAGGCTGGTTGAAGACGCTGGGGCCCAGCACGGGGATCCCGCTGAGGCCGGGTATGGCCAGGACTGGCATGGCGTCCAGGCGAGGATAGCTCTCGCCAAACTGCGCCGCGTGCAGCAGGCTGGTGAGGCCCTCCATGGAGAGAAGGATCGCGATGCCGACGACGATCTGGTCACGGCCCATGCGCACGCAGAAGACGACCATGAGCAGCGAGACCGCCATGCCCGCCGCGACGGCGGCCAGGAGGCCCACCCAGGGAGCGCCCGTCCAGTAGGTGACGACGAAGCCGGCGTAGGCCCCGAGGAGCATCATGCCCTCCAGGCCGATATCGAGCAGGCCCGCCTGCTCCGAGATGGTCTCCCCGAGCGCAGCGAGCAACAACGGCATGCCGGCGAGGATCGCGCCGCTGATCACGGCGGCGACGAACTCCGCGCTCCAGATCGAGTCACCCATCGCCGGCCGCCGCCTCCCCCGACATGGCCCCGGGTCGCCCGCGGAACCTGCCGCGGCGGCTGCGCTCGCGTGTCCACTCGGTGAGGACCATGAAGAACAGGATCAGCCCGACGAGCACCAGCAGGAAGTCGTTGGGCAGCCCCGCCTGCCGGGCGGCCTCGTGACCCCCGATCTGGATCACGGCGAAGAAGGCCACGAGGGGGATGACGACGACGACGTCGAGCCCGGCGAGAAAGACGATCGCGAACAGCGTCATGCCGAAGGCGGGGTTCCAGTCGGCGCGGACGTAGCCCCACACGCCGAGGATCTCGACGGCGGCGGCGAGCCCGATGAGCCCGCCGCTGAGGGCGAAGGCGGTGACGATGTCCCGCTTCACGGGGATGCCCGCGTGCGCAGCGGCCCGGGGATTGAGCCCGAGGATGCGCAGGCGCAGGCCGTAGCCGGTGCGCGTCTGCATGTAGTGAACGAGCGCCAGGGCGACCAGCGCGATGACGATGCCCACGTGGATGCGGGTGCCGGGCAGATACGGCAGCAGGAACCGGAACGGGATGACGCTGGTCTGCGGCAGCCCGACCCGGCCGGTAAGAAACGGGCCCTTGATGAGGAGATTGGCGAGGTTGATGCCGATGTAGGCCATCATCAGCGTCGTGATGATCTCGTTCATGCCGGAGTAGGCCTTGAGGACCGAAGGCACGACCGTCCAGGCGGCGCCGACCGCCGACCCGACGACGCAGAGCAGGATGAGGGCCAGCCAGAAGGGGACGAGGCCCATCAAGGGCGCGCCGAGACCGCCGACCACGGCGGCGGCGAGCAGAAACTGGCCGTCGCCGCCGATGTTCCAGAGTCCGGCCTGGAAGGCGACGATGAACCCGGCGGACATGAGCAGCAGCGGCGCCAGGCGGATGATCGTCTGCATGAGGCCGGTCCACGAGAGCAGCCCGCTCTCGAGCGTCGTCCAGTAGAAGGCCAGCGGGTCCTTGCCCAGGATCAGCAGCAGGACGCCGCCGGCCACCAGGCCGTAGACGACGGGCGCGGCCGGCCTCCACAGGGCATGCGCGCCGCGCGCCCAGAGGGACGGCAGGCGCGCGGCGCCGGCCGGCGCGGTGCCCGCGGCGGCGTCAGGCATCGCGGCCACCGCCGATCATCAGAGCGCCGATCTCCTGCTCCGCGCCCGGCCGGTTCGGCACCACCCCCATGAGGCGCCCGCGCGAGAGCACCGCCACGCGGTCGCTCAGGGCCAGGAGTTCCTCGAGGTCGGTCGAGATCAGCAGCGCGCCGGCTGTGCCCTCGTCCACGAGATCGCGGATGCGAGCGCGCACCGAGGCGGTGGTCATGAGATCCAGCCCGTACGTCGGCTTGTTGAACACGACCAGTCGCGGCGCGAAGGAGAGCTCGCGCGCCACGACGACCTTCTGGACGTTGCCCCCGGAGAGCGTGCCGGCGAGCGCACGCACGCCGGGGGCCTTGATGCCGTACTCGTCCACCAGCGCCGCGGCGTGCGCGTCGATGACCGCGAGCCGCGTGCGGCCGCGTACCCAGAACGGCGGCCGGCCGATGCACTTGCTCACGAGGTTGACGGCCACGCTGAGCGACTCGACGACGCCCTCGCCGAGACGGTCGTCGGTCACGTAGCGCAGGCCCAGCCGCTGGCGCGCGGCGATGCTGAGCCGGCGCAGCGACGTGCCGGCGAGCCTGACGTCGCCGCTCGCCAGCGGCCGCTGGCCGGCGATCGCCTCGGCCAGCGGCCGCTGGCCGTTGCCGTCGACGCCGGCCACACCGAGCACCTCACCGGCGTGCAACGTCAGCGAGAGCGCCTCGCGGATGCCGACCTCGTTGTGCGCGCCGGCCACCGTGACCTCGCACAACTCCAGCAGGGGCTCTCCGCCGGCCGCTTGGCGGCCCGCCGCGCCCGGTTCAGAGGGCTCGCCGAGCCCGGCGACCCGTGCCAGGCTCTGCGCCTCGCCCGGGAACATGATGCCGACGACGAGACGCTGCAACTCGTCCGGCGATAGTGCCTTCATCGTGGGCCCGTCGACGGTGCCCGCGAGGCGCCCCCGGCGCAGCACGGAGATGCGGTCGCCGATGGCGAACGCCTCCTGCAGCTTATGCGTGATGAAGACGACCGCGAGGCCCTGCTGCTTGAGTCGCACCAGCACGCGCTCGAGGTCGGCGATGCCCTTGGGCGTGAGCAGGGAGGTGGGCTCGTCGAGGATGAGCACCCGAGAGCCGTGCCAGAGCGCGCGGATTATCTCGACCTGCTGCTGCTGGCCCAGCGAGAGCTGCCCGGCCGGCGTGCCGGGGTCGACCTCGACGCCCAACACGGTCGCGAGCTCAGCGAGCCCTTGCCGGGCCTGCTTGACGCCGAGCCGCACCCCGGCGCCCCGGCCGAGCATGAGGTTCTCGAGCACGGTGAAGCTGGGGATGAGGCTGCTGTGCTGGTGGACCATGCCGATGCCGAGTTCGATGGCGTCGCGAGGGCAGGCGATGGCCGCCTCCCGGCCGCCGACGAGGATCGCGCCCTCGTCGGGCCGGTAGATGCCGGCCAGCACATTCATCAAGGTCGATTTGCCGGCGCCGTTCTCGCCGAGCAGACAGTGCACCTCGCCGCGTCGCACGACGAGGTCGACACCGTCGTTGGCGCGCACCCCGGGGAACAGCTTGGTGATGCCGCGCAGTTCGATCGCGATGGCATCCGACGGCCCGCCGGAGGAGACCCCGTCAGCGCTCGGGGCGGGCGTCGCGGTCATCGACCCTCGGCGATCAGGGCCTTCACCGCTTTGCTGCTCGTCACGACCGGCACCTCGATCGAGCCGTCGATGATGCCCGCACGGGCGGCCTCGACGGCGCTCCACACGTCGTCCGGGATGTACCGGGTCTTGAGCAGTGACACGCCGTTCTCCAGGTCGAGCCAGTAGGTGCCCGTGCCAAAGGTCCCGGCCTCGAGCTGAGCGATCGCCGCGGTCATGATCGGCGTGAAGTCCCACACGACCGACGAAAGGTAGACGCCCTTCTTGTCGACGGGGCTCTTGTCGCCGATCACGTCGATGAACCACACCTTGTCGGCGCCGGCGGGCGGAGTCGCGGTCTCGCAGGCCTGCATCATGCCGAACGACGCACCGTCGCCCATGCCGAAGACCACGTCGGCGCCGCTGGAGATGGCGCTTGCGGTGACGCGCTTGCCGCCCGCCGCGTCGGCGTAGGCCGCCTGTCCGATCTGCACGTGCAGGATGGAGATGCCAGGCGTGACCGAGCGGGCTCCGGCGATGAGGCCGCCCGCCATCTTGGACCAGTTCAGGTCCTCCGCCGACGCCACGATGGCCACGGTGCCGGTCTTCGTCGTGCGCGCCGCGAGAATGCCGGCGAGGTAGGCGCCGTTCTGGCTCTCGGTCTCCATGTCGTTGACGAGGCCGGGGATGTTGGCGGAGTCGCCGCCGGCGTCGCAGACGACCACCGGGAGCTGCAGCTCCTGGGCGACCTGCGGAGCCACCGTGTTGTAGCCGCTCGCCCAGGGGAACACGAGCTGAGGGCCCTCACCGGCCACCTGGTTCAGGATCGGCGTGATGTCGCCGTAGCCGGCGCCGTCCTGGACGATGCACTCAGCGCCGGCCGCCTCCGCCGCCGCCTGGGCGCACTCCACGGCCTGCTGGTTCCAGCCGAAGTCGTTGGCCTTCTCGGGCGTGATGACGGCGATCTTCGTCACCTTGACGCCGGCGGCCGGATCGGACCCGGACGACGCGTCGGTGGAACGCCCCGCACAGCCGGCGGTCAGGACGACGGCCGCGACCAGGGTCAGGAGGAACGGCAGCGCTGCTGTGTGGCGGAGCGAACCTTCTCGCATCGCTGCCCTCCTTGCGTCACGCCCGTCGCCTGGCTGAAGGTCGCGGTGCGGAGACTGCGTGGACCCCAGGTCACCGCCTCTTCTCACGGTCGCGCGGCGCCTGCGAAATGAGAATACCAGTACAGTCAGCGTCAGCCTGCGGCGGGAGCGCACCAGCCCTTGGGCACGTAGGCGCAGTACGGCTCTTCGGCCATGTAATCGCCGGTCGCCTCGTAGGCCCGCGCCCGGCAACCGCCGCAGACCCTTTTGTACTCGCAGACGCCGCACTTGCCCTTGAGGCCGTCGAAGTCGCGCAGTTCGTTGAAGAGCGGCGAGTCACGCCAGACCTCGGGGAACGGCTGCTGGAGCACGTTGCCCGCCACTTTGTCGAAGTAGCCGCAGCCCTGCACGTCGCCGACGTGGCTGATGAAGCAGAAGCCGATGCCGGCGAGGCAGCCACGGCTGAGCGTGTTCATGCCGCCGTGGCTGTGCGGGTGCACCTCGAGCTTGCGGCCCTGCGCCTTGGCGCGCTGCCGCATGACGCGCCAGTAGTGCGGCACGTCAGTGGGCTTCATGAAGAGGTCGCTCTCCTGCTGCGCGTCGTACATCCACTCGAGCGCACGCTCGTACTCCTCCGGCGGCAACTCCTGAGCCTCGAGCTCCTTGCCGCGCCCTGTGGGCACGAGCATGAACGGATGGAAGCTCACGGCGCCGAGATCCTCGGACAGCTTGAGCAGCGCCGGCAGATAGTGTGCGTTCAGCTTGGTGATGGTGCTGTTGATCTGCACCTCCACGCCGGCGTCCAGGCAGTTGCGGATGCCGCGCACGGCGCCGTCGTAGGCGCCGAGGACGCCGCGGAACTCATCGTGCTCCGCGGCCGTCGGGAAGTCGATCGAGATGCTGACGCGGGCGATGCCGACGTCGTGCATGCGCTGCGCGACTTCGGGCGTGACCAAGGTGCCGTTCGGCGACATCACCGTGCGCAGCCCCTTCGCGATGGCGTGCTCGGCGATCTCGAAGACGTCGGCGCGCATGAGCGGGTCGCCGCCCGTGAGGATGAGGATCGGGTTCGCGAACGAGGCGATCTGGTCGACCAGCGTGAAGGCCTGCTCGGTGCTGAGCTCGCCCGGATACGGCCCGTGGACGGCGCTGGCGCGACAGTGCACGCAGGCGAGGTTGCAGCTGCGCGTGACCTCCCAGGCGATGACGCGCGGCGGCGCGACGCCCCCGGCGTCGCCGGGCCGCGTACTCATGTCTGGGGAGTTTTCAGCGTGTGGGTGGTGCAAACCAGCTCCAGTGTGCCAGAGACGGGCGGGCGGCGCAATGCGCTGCGCCGGCGCCGCCTGTCCGTCTCGTCCGTCTCGGCCGCCGGGGCCTGAGCCGGCCCGCGACGCCCGGATGCCCGCGGCCGGCTCAGCCGATCCAGCGCGCGACGTCCTTGGCGTGATAGGTGATGATCAGGTCGGCGCCGGCGCGCTTGATGCCGGTGACAGCCTCCATCACGGCGCGCTCTTCGTCGAGCCAGCCGTTGGCCGCCGCCGCTTTGATCATCGAGTACTCGCCGCTCACGTTGTAGGCGGCGAGCGGGAACTTGGTCTCCTGCTTCACGGCGTGGATCACGTCGAGAAACGGCAGCGCCGGCTTGACCATGATGATGTCGGCGCCCTCCTCGATGTCGAGCAGCGCCTCGCGCACCGCCTCTTCGCCGTTCGCCGGGTCCATCTGGTAGGTCTTGCGGTCGCCGAACGACGGCGCCGACTCGGCGGCCTCGCGAAACGGGCCGTAGAAGGCCGAGGCGAACTTGCTCGAGTACGACATGATGATCGTGTCGCTGAGGCCCTCGTCGTCGAGCGCGTTGCGAATGGCGGCGACGCGGCCGTCCATCATGTCGCTCGGGGCGACGATGTCGGCACCGCTCTCGGCGTGAGTGATCGCCATCTTGGCGAGCAGCTCGAGCGTGGCGTCGTTGACGACCTCGCCCTCCTGGATCACGCCGCAGTGGCCGTGGTCCATGTACTCACAGAGGCAGACGTCGGTGACCACGACCAGGTCGGGGAACTCGTCCTTGATGGCGCGCACCGCCATTTGGATGACGCCCTCGGAGTCGTAGGCGCCACTCGCGGCCGAGTCCTTGTGCGAGGGGATGCCGAACAGCAGTACCGCCGGGATCCCGAGCCTGACGACCTCGCGCACCTCAGGCAGCAGGTTGCCGATCGAGAGCTGAAAGCAGCCCGGCATGGAGCCGATCGGGTTCTTCACGTTCTCGCCGGCGATCACGAACAGCGGGTAGATGAGGTCCTCGATCTGGAGCTTGGTCTCACGCAACATGGCGCGGAGCGCCGGTGTGCGGCGCAGGCGCCTCATGCGGTAGCTGGGATAGTACATGTGAGGGAGTCCTTTCTTGGTGCGGGCACGAGCCGGGCCCGTTGCGCCAGCAATCTTCGCGCGCACGGGCGACGAAGACAAGCGCGCGCGGCCGTTTGCGGGGCGCGCGCCTGCGGTCGGGCGCGGCGGCGGGGCCGTGCCGGCCCGCCGTGCCTCAGCTCTTCGCCGGCGGGGCCGCCAGAGCCAGCGCCGCGCGTACGACCGTCATCACCGACTCGCGATCGCGTAGGTGACAGGGCAGCACCGGTATCGATGCGTCCAGGCCGAGCTCCTTGGCGATCTGTTTGGGCGTGAGCTCGTCGTCGGCCATCGAGACGTAGCTGGCGATCACCAGCGGCACGTCCCCGAGCCCTTTGACGAACTCGAGGTCGGCCTGGGTCGAGCGCAGGCTGTCGGCGTCGTTGGCGTTGGCGAGCAGCACCCAGGCGGAGCTCTCGCCGGCCAGCCGCCTCCAGGCCTTTTCGGGGCAGGACGAGGCGGCCGTGAAGACCAGCACGTCCTCGGCCGCCGCCCCATTCCCGGCGCCGTTGCCGTTGCCGCTCACAGCCAGCTGGCCGGCGATGACCGGGATCTCGACTTCCTTCTCGTCGATCAGCTCGACGCGCAACTGCTTGACGACGTTGGAGTCGGTCAGCGTGTTCAGAAAGACCTCGTTGTAGATGTCGATGGGGCCGCGCACGGCGACGCTCAGCCCAGTAGCGAT
>JBBQFA010000007.1:0-23490 GCA_038321515.1 Thermoleophilia bacterium
AGGACGATGTTGAGTCGCGCCGCCTCCTTGATCCCGACGACGTTGATCACCACCAGGAAGATGATCGTGACGATGCCACCGATGGAGTTGTACGGCTGCGTCTTGAGGATCGGCCAGAAGACGGCCAGGTAGTTGGGCACGAAGTACGCGCTGATGGCCACGGTGACGATGTAGTCGAGCATCAGCGCCCAGCCGGCGGCGAAGCTCACGAACTCGTTGAAGGCCCGACGCGCGAAGCTCGAGGAGCCGCCGGCCTCGGGCACCATGGCCGTCGCTTCGGCGTACGACCAGGCGGTGGTGCAGAACAGCAGACCGGTGACCAGAAACACCGCCGGCGTGACACCTAGGGCATAGAGGGCCACCACGCCGAGCGCGTAGTAGATCGACGAGCCGACGTTCCCGTAGGCGGTGCTGAACAGCGCCGGGACGCCGAGCACCTTCTGGAGGCCCTGCCCCTCTCTGTGCTTTCTGCGTGCCACCGCCCCCTACCCTTGCCGCTGGCGCATCAGACCAGCGTGCGCCAGCGCAGCGCCGCAAAGACCACGAGCAAGACCCCGGCGATGAGCTGCATGGAGAGCGGCCACACGCCGCCCCAAAGACCGCGCACGATCAGCAGGGCTCCGATGACGCCGGTGACGATGGCGATGATCTTGCGTGTCGTCCACATGCTCCACAATCCGCAGAAGGCCGACCCGCAGGAGGCGAGCCGGCCACTTGGACTTCGAATGTACCACCGGGTGATGGGCCGTACAAGCGGCTATATGGATTCTTAACGGCCTGCAAGATGCCATAAAAAGGCGAAGGCGCGGCGGGTGGCCGAAGGGCCTCCCGCCGCGCCTCTCACACGCAGGGTCTCCCCCGCGTCAGTGCACGTACGTCCTACTTGATCAGGAACGGGATCACGAGCAGGGCGACGATGTTGATCACCTTGATCATCGGGTTGATGGCGGGGCCGGCGGTGTCCTTGTAGGGATCGCCGACCGTGTCGCCGGTGACGGCGGCCGCGTGGGCGTCGGAGCCCTTGCCGCCGTACTCGCCGTCTTCGATGAGCTTCTTGGCGTTGTCCCAGGCGCCGCCACCGCTGGTCATACTGATGGCCATGAAGATGCCGGTGATGATGGTGCCGATGAGCACGCCCGCGAGCACCTCGTAGCCGTGCTGGCGGAACACCAGGGCGATGATGATCGGCGTGAGCACCGGGATCGCCGCCGGCAGAAGCATCTTCTGGATCGCCGACTTGGTGACGATGTCGACGGCCCTGGCGTAGTCGGGCTTGCCGCTGCCGTCCATGATGCCCTTGATCTCGCGGAACTGACGGCGGACTTCCTCCACGACCTGGCCGCCGGCGACGCCCACGGCCTTCATGCACAGCGACGCGAACAGGTAGGGCAGCAGGCCGCCGATGAAGAGGCCGGCGAGCACCCACGGGTTGTCGACCGCGAACGACAGCGAACCCGTGAAGTCGTACTTCTCGAGAAAGTGCTGCTGCAGGTCGAGCGTGTAGGAGACGAAGAGGATGAGGGCGGCGAAACCGGCGGAGCCGATGGCGTAGCCCTTGGTGATGGCCTTGGTGGTGTTGCCGACAGCGTCGAGTGGGTCGGTGGTCTTACGCACCTCTTCGGGCATGTCGGCCATCTCGGCGATGCCGCCGGCGTTGTCCGTGATCGGACCGTAGGCGTCGATGGCGACGATGATGCCGGTCATGGAGAGCATCGACATGACGGCGACGGCGATGCCGTAGAGGCCGGCGAGCTGGTAGGTCACCAGGATGCCGGCAGCGATGACGAGCACCGGCAGCGCCGTGGACTGCATGGAGACTGCAAGACCCTGGATGATGTTCGTGGCGTGACCGGTGATACTCGCCTTGGCGATGCTCTTGACCGGGTTGTAGCGACTCGCAGTGTAGTACTCGGTGATCACCACGATGAGGGCGGTGACGACGATGCCGGTGACCGCCGCAAAGAACAGCCGCGGCACGCTGGGCACACCGAAGAGCTTGGCGCCGGGGCCGCCCATCATCCACAGCGTGACCGGGTAGAACAGCACGATCGAGATGCCTGCGGACACGGCAAGCCCCTTGTAGAGGGCGTTCATGATGTTGTCGGTCTTGCCGAGGCGCACGAAGAAGGTGCCGATGATGCTGGAGATGATCGAGACACCGCCGAGGACCAGCGGATAGAGGATAGCCGGCTCGTAGACCCACTCGCCCTTGAAGACCATCACGGCGCTCTCACTGATGCCGGCGGCTCCCGCCTTCACCGTGAAGGTGAGGAAGGCGAGCAGCATCGCCGCGACGGCGGTGACGGCGTAGGTCTCGAAGAGGTCGGCTGCCATGCCGGCGCAGTCGCCGACGTTGTCGCCGACGTTGTCGGCGATGACGGCCGGGTTACGCGGATCGTCCTCGGGGATGCCCGCCTCGACCTTGCCGACGAGGTCGGCACCGACGTCGGCGGCCTTGGTGAAGATACCGCCGCCGACGCGCGCGAACACGCTGATCAGGGACCCACCGAAGCCGAGGCCCACCAGGGCGGCGACGTCGCCGGTGGCCCAGTAGTAGCCGGACACGCCGAGCAGCGCCAGGCCGACCACGAACAGGCCGGTGACGGCGCCGCCGCGGAAGGCGACGGTGAGCGCCGGGCCGAGGCCCCTGCGCGCCGCCTCGGCGGTGCGCACATTAACGCGCACGCTGACCATCATGCCGATATAGCCGGCGGCGGCGGAGAGGCAGGCGCCGACGAGGAAGCCGACGGCCGCGTGCCAGCCGTAGGTCCAGTCGCGGCCGAGGCCGAGGCCCACGAGCAGCACGACGAAGACCACGGCGCCGACGATGGCGATGGTGCGGTACTGGCGGTTGAGGTAGGCCTTGGCGCCTTCTTGCACGGCGCCGGCGACCTCCTGCATCTTCTCGTTCCCGGCCGGCAGCTTGAGCAGCCAGCGGATGAGCAGGACGCCGTAGATCACGGCGATCAGCCCACAGATGATCGCCACAAGAATGGCGTTGTCCGATACGAACGAACCCACTGCGTAGCTCCTTTCTACAACCCCTCACCACGCGAACGCCGGGCGGCGTCCGTGGTACTTGCCTTACCCCAGGTACTTGCCGATCAGAAGATCGAGCTTGGTCTTGGTCGCCGCCGGGATGAGCTCCGCCGGCGTGTTGATCGCGAACTCCACGGCGTGGCGGCACGAGCAGTCGCGCAGCTGGTCGAGCGCAACGACGGCGCGGCGCACGATCGCCTGCGCCGTCTCGACATTGCGCCGGACATTGCCCAGAACCTGCTCCAGCGTCACGTCCTCTTCACCTTCGTACCATACGTCGTAGTCGGTGACCATCGCCATAGTGGCGTAGCAGAGCTCGGCCTCACGCGCCAACTTGGCCTCCTGCAGGTTGGTCATGCCGATGACGTCGAAGCCGAGCTGCCTGTACACGTTGCTCTCGGCACGGGTGCTGAACTGCGGACCCTCGATGCAGACATACGTGCCTCCGTCGTGCACCGTGGCGCCGGCGGCGCGGCCGTGCTCGACGAGAAGATCGGAGACGTACGGGCAGAACGGGTCGGCGAAACCCATGTGGACGACCACCCCGTCGCCGAAGAACGTGCTCGCGCGGGCTTTGGTGCGGTCGAACAGCTGGTCCGGCACGACGACGTCGAGCGGGGCGAGCTCCTCGCGCAGGCTGCCGACGGCGCTGGCGGAGAGCACGTAGTGCACCCCCAGCGCCTTCATGCCCCAGATGTTCGCCCGGTAGTTGACCTCACCGGGCAGGATACGGTGACCACGCGCGTGACGCGGCAAGAAGGCGACGGTCACGCCGTCGATCTCGCCGAGAAAGTACGAGTCGGAGGGCGCGCCGAACGGGGTATCGATAGGCACCTCGCGAGCGTTCTCGAGAAGCTCGTAAAACCCGGACCCGCCGATGACTCCGACACTTGCAGATTCACTGACTGCAGCCACGACTGCCTCCCCTCAGACGATACGCCGCGCGAAGTATCACAGGGATGGCCAACGCGCACAAGCCCATCCCCTCGACCATCCACTATACGGTCACGCCATCCGTATGCCGAAACGTGGTGCGGGATGATAGTGTCTTACAGCATGCATCTACCTTGACGGTCCGTGGGCCCGAGTCCCAGAGGCTGCCGCGGGCCTCTCTCGCGCAAAGGAGCGAACGGTGCCGAAGAACAAGGTGGTCCCCATCGAGCAGGCCATGGCGCACGTCAAGAACGGCATGAGCATCGCCGTTGGCGGCTTCATCGGCCAGGGCGATCCGCTCACGCTGATCGACTACCTCAAGACGATGGACGTCAAGGAGTTGACGATCTACGAGAACGACGCCGGCTACCGCGAGCGCGGCGTCGTCGAGCTCGTCAAGCAGGGCAAGATCAAGAAGGTCGTCGCCAGCCACATCGGCACCACCCCCGAGATCGGCAAGGCCATGAACGAGGGGCGCCTCGAGGTCGAGCCGACGCCGCAAGGCACCCTGGCCGAGATGATGCGCTGCGGCGGCGCCGGCCTCGGCGGCTTTCTCACGCCGACCGGCATCGGCACCATCGCCGAAGAGGGCAAGCAGATCATCGAGCTGAACGGGCGCAAGTTCATCCTCGTGCCCTCGCTCAAGTGCGACATCGCCATCATCCGAGCGCACGCCGGAGACACGTGGGGCAACCTCATCTACCGCGGTACGTCGCGCAACTTCAACGGGCCGGCGGCGATGTGCGCCGACTACGTGATCGCCGAGGTCGAGAACCTGTACACGATGGGTGAGCTCGACCCCAACGCCATCCACACCTCCGGCATCTTCGTCGACGCCGTGGTGCGCTCGAACGTCGAGTACTGCACGATCCGGGAGGAGAAGTTCAATGGGCAGTGACGCGAAGACGGTCATCGCCGCGCGCGCCGGCCGCGAGCTCAGGGACGGGCAGATCATCAACCTCGGCATCGGACTTCCGACTCTGATCGCCAACTACGTCCCCGAGGGCGTCGACGTCGTGATCCAGACCGAGAACGGCGGCATCGGCGTGGGCCCGGCGCCCGAACCCGGCTGCGAAGACCGCGACCGCGCCAACGCCGGCAACCAGCCGATCACGCTCATCCCCGGCGGCAGCTACTTCGACAGCGCCACGTCGTTCGCGATGATCCGCGGAGGGCACATCGACGCCACCTTCCTGGGCACGCTGCAGGTCGACGAGAAGGGCAACATAGCCAACTGGATCGTGCCCGGCAAGATGCTCGCCGGCATGGGCGGGGCGATGGACCTCATCACCGGCGCGAAGGTCGTCACCATCGTCAGCGAGCACTGCGCCAAGGACGGCAGCTCGAAGCTCATGAAGCACTGCTCCTTCCCGCTCACTGGCGCCGAGGAGTGCGACGTCATCATCACCGAGCGGGCCCTGTTCAGGCGCTATCCCGAGAAGGGCTTCGTACTCGAAGAGGTGGCGTGCGGCTATACGCTGGACGACATCGCCGCCTGCACGGACATGGCATACATGGTGGCCGACGACGTCAAGCTCGACGCCTTCGGGCAGGCCTGACGCCGCAGGCGCTCAGGCGCTCCGGATCGGTCGAACGGCCGGCGACTCCGCAGGGAGCCGCCGGCCGTTCGCGTTTTCGTCCCTCCTCCCCGCGGTATGTGAGCAGCACCAGCGCACTCCGTGAAGGGAGCACCCCGTGACCAAGCTCAAGAACGAGTTCGGCCGTAAGCAGTGGAAGGACTGCTGCGGCAAGGGCTGCAAGAAGTGCGAGATCGCCCAGGCCTATGTCGAAAAGTACGGCCGCAAGGAGGGCCTGGAGAAGCTGAACGCCGACCGCAAGGCCGTCAAGAAGAGCGGCAAGAAGGGCAAGAAGGCGGGCAAGAAGGTGAAGGCCTGAGCCCGGGCAAAGGACTCCCACCCGTGGAGCCTGCCGCCGCCCAGGGCGCCGCGCCCGCCGCCGAGACCGTCGCGTTCATCGACATCGGCACCAACTCCGTGCGCCTCATGGTCGTGCGCCTCGAGCCCGACCGCAGTTGGACCGTGCTGACGATGCAGAAGGAGACCGTGCGCCTCGGTGAGGGCGAGTTCGGCGAGGAGCGCGCGCTCCAGAACCAAGCGATGGAGCGCGCGGCCACGGTGTGCGCACGCTTTGCCGACCTCGCGCGCGACCGCGGCGCCTCACGGTTCGTGGCCGTCGCCACGGCGGCGACGCGCGAGGCGAAGAACCGGCGCGTCTTCGTGCGCCGGCTCCGAGCCGCTGCGGGTCTCGACGTGCACGTGGTGTCGGGCAAGGAGGAGGCCCGGCTGGTCTACCTCGGCGTGCTCAGCCGGGTGCTCGTGGACGGCCCTACCCTCGTCATCGACATCGGCGGCGGCAGTACCGAGATCGCCGTCGGCGCGAGCGGCGGCGCCGAGTTCGTCGACTCTATCTCGCTCGGCGCCATCCGGCTGACCACCGAGTCGCCGCCGGCGCGGCCGGACGGGAGCTTCTCGGCGTTTGCCTACGACGCCATGCGGCATCGCGTGCGCCTGACGGCGGTGCATACCCTGCGCACCCTCGGGCGCCCGGAGGTCACCGCCTACGCCACGTCGGGGACCGCGGTGAACCTTGCCGCGGTGGCCGCCAGGACGCTGCACGAGCGAGTGCCCGAGCGTGACGAGTCGCTGGACCGTGCCGACCTGCGCCGACTCGCGAAGCGCTTGCGCAGCATGACAGCCGACGAGAGAAGACGAGTGCCCGGGCTCTCACCGGCAAGAGCCGACATCATCGTCGCCGGCGCCGCGATCCTGGAGACACTGATGGACGAGCTCGGCCTCGAGCGTATCGTCGCGCTCGACGACTGCGGCCTGCGCGAGGGACTGCTCCTCGACGACCTCGCCCGCGGCGAGCACGGCGCGGGCTTTCTCGAGACAGGAGTGCGCGAGCGGAGCGTGCTGCAGCTCGCGCGCGCGACCTCCTTCGACGAAGGGCACGCGCGCCACGTCGCAGAGCTCGCCCGGGAACTCTTCGACAGCGGCCTCGCCGTCGGTCTGCACAAGTACGGGGCGCGCCAGCGGGAGCTGCTCGAGTATGCCGCGCTGCTCCACGACATCGGCACCTTTCTCAGCTACACGCGGCATCACCAGCACACCTACTACCTGGTCCGCAACGCCGATCTCATTGGCTTCGACCAGGACGAGATCGGCATCCTCGCGGCCACCGCGTTCTTCCACCGCAAGGCGCAACCGGCGGCCCGCTACGAGGCGTTCGCCGGTCTCGACACCGCGTCGCGCAAGGTGGTGCGCAAGCTCAGCGCCTTCCTGCGTCTGGCCGAGTATCTCGATCGCGGGCACACCCGGGCGGTCGCCCACGCCCGGCTCGCAGACGCCGGCAGCTGCGTCCTGCGCCTGGAGCTCGAGCCGGCCGGAGACTGGCATCTCGAGCGGTGGGCGCTCGAGCGCCGCCGTGACAGCCTCGAGAAGGCGCTCGGACGGCGGCTCGAGATCATCGCCGGCCCTCCGGCGCGGCCGTAGGGCGCGCCGTCAGATCTCGGCGATCACCGTCGCCAGCCCGCGACTGAACTCGTTGCCGGCGACCATCGGCCACGCGTCGGGAAAGCCGAGCACGAGACGCTCCATCTCGACCTGACGGGCGGCCAGATACCGCGCCGCCCCCGGCGCCACGATCACCTCCATGGGTCCGGGCAGATCGTGCCCGGCGTGCCGCCAAGTGCCCCATGTGATGAAGTCACGAAGCACCCCGCTGGTGACGACCGCGTCCTGCAGGTCGCCGAGATGGTCCTGGAGCCCCTTGACGCGTTTGATCAGGGGGCGCGCGCCGGGCCCGAGCACGTCTTCGAAGAACTCGAGCGTGTAGCGCAGCCCCTTGCAGGCCTTGCGCAGCAGGTGAAAACGCGGCAGCGGCGTCTCGAGCCCGCCGAACTGGCCCTCGAAGGCCCAGACGACGGCCATGTCCCTGTAGAGGACGCCGGGCAGGACCTGGGCCACGCGCTGCGGGCGCGGGCTGACGACGTCGCGGAGCACCAGCGCCTCGACGGGGCCGTCGAGCAGCTCGGTCGTCCTCTCGACGAAGGCCCGGTAGCGGCGGCCGTCGAGATACGTGACGAGGTGCTCGCGCTGGCGCTCGCGCTCCGTCTTCCAGGCCGTGAGCAGGTCATCGAGGTCACCGGCGCGCTCGTCGGGCAGCCCGTCCAGGTACACCTGCGTCTTCTCATTGAAGACATCGAGGTCGCGCACGGCGCCGAGCACGCGCCCGGTGCGCCGCAGGCCTTTGAGCACCGGGCGCATCACCTGTGGGTCGAGGTAGTCGGCAAACACGCGCAGGGCCATGCGCATGCGCCGCGTGGAGACGCGCATGTCGTGGAGCTCCTCCGGATCCTCGCCGAGGCGCGTGCCCTCTTCGTGCTCGAGCATCTTGTCGAGGTGAAAGCGGAGCGTCTTGGCGGCGGCCTCGGTCATCGTGTCTGGCGGCAGGATATCGGGGCGCTTCTTGGAGACGGGCACGGCCGACGCGGCAACGGCGGCGCCGGGGTCGACGGCCTCGTCGCCGTAGATGCCGGCGCCCTCCACCCTGTAGCGCGCCAGCCAGTACCGGACGCGCCGGTCGGAGAGGCCGGCGACGCGCCCCGCCTCGACCTGCGCCAGGCCACGGTCGAGCGCGAGCAGGGCCTGGGCGCGCCGGGCGCGGGCTCCTTCGCCGGCGGCATGCGCCTCATGTAGAGGGCGCTCCGCCGGCGAAAACAGGGTGCCGGTATCGCCTTCACCCGCCAACTCGAGGGCGCGGGTGAACTTGGCGCGCCCTTCCGGGCGCAGGCCCCACTCGTCCCGCAGGATCGCGGCGAGCGCCACGACGTCGTCGTCGCATCCCTCGCCGCGAGCTTCGACCTCGGCCTCGAACCAGCCGCGCTCGCCGTCGGGGGCCGTGGCCGTCACGCGGTCGAGACTGAGCTCGGCGACCTCGCGACCCTTGCGGCGCACGACTCGGGCGACGCGGACCTGGGCGAGCGTGAGCAGCGGCTCGAGCGGCTCACCACCGGCCAGCGCCTCGACGCGCTCGCGCAGCGGCCCTTCGGGCCACTCCGCCACGGGCACGTCGGCGGCCGCCAGCGCCTCGAGCTCCTCGCGGCGCAGCACGCCCTCCGCCGGAGCCACGAGCTGTTTGAGCGTGAAGCGCAGGCCGTCGCTCGTCTCGCGGCGGCGAAAGTAGAAGCCGGCCCCCAGAAAGCGCCGGTCGGGCGTGTCGAGAAAGGTGTCCCGGTCGTCGCGCGCCTCGCCCGGCGCGACGTCACAGCCGGCCAGCGACGCGACCGCCTCGAGCCGCTCAAGCGTGGCCTCGTCCGGCACCAGAAACTTGGCTTCGACCTCCACAGTCATCCACTCCCCAAAAGAGGCGGCGTGAGCAGCCAGACCAGCTCTCCGCCGCCGGCTCGCGGTGCGTCGAGGTCCACCCTCGCCAGCCCGCCCTTCTTGAACACGATGGATCCTCCGCCGATGAGCTCTGACACCGTGAGGCTGAGGTCCGGCTCGTGCCCGACGAGCAGGAGCGCGCCGGCGGGCGCGTGCGCCGCCGCCAGCTGCGCCAGGCGGCGCGCGTCGAACCCGGGCGCCAGCCGCTGATCATCGACGAGCTCCCCTGCCAGCCCGAGCTCATCGGCGACGACCACGGCCGTCCTCCGGGCGCGCACCAGCGGGCTGGTCACGATCGCGTCCAGCTTCAGATCCATTTCGCGCAGCGTCCTGGCCTCACGCCGCATCGCCTCTTCCCCCTCAGGGGTCAGAGGCCGGGCGGCGTCGTCACCCTGCCACGTGGAGCGCGACTCCGCCTTGCCGTGACGCAGAAAGTACAAGCGCATCAGGCGCGCTCGCTCTCGTCGACAGCTGACTCGCGCGCCCGCGTGACGAACCGCTCCTGAGCGTTGAGCGGCTCCTCGGCGTCTTCGGGCCAGATGTGCGTCCACGACCCGGCGGCGTCCAGCACCCTCGTCTTCTGGTTGTCGGCGAGATACATCGGCAGGATATCGTCTCGGATGCGCCTGCGGATCCCGGCGTCAAGCACCGGGAAGATGACTTCGACGCGGCGGTTGAGGTTGCGGGGCATGAGGTCGGCGCTCCCCAGCAGCACTTCGTCGTCGCCGCCGTTGCGGAACCAGTACACGCGGCTGTGCTCGAGAAAGCGGCCCACCACGCTGCGCTCCGTGATCGACTCGCTGACGCCGGGGACGCCCGGCCGCAAGCAGCACATGCCGCGCACGCTGAGCTCGACCTTGACGCCCGCCTGTGACGCTCTGTACAGCTTGCGGATCATCGGCTTGTCGACCAGGGAGTTCATCTTGAAGATGAGGTGAGCCTCTTCGCCGCGCTCGGCGTGGGCGATCTCACGGTCGATCCGGGCGGCGATGCCCTGACGCAGGTTGACCGGAGCGACCAGCAGCCTGCGATACTCGGTGGCCTGGCCGCCGCCGGTGAGGTGGTTGAACACCAGCGTCGCATCGGCGCCGATGTCGTCGTCGGCGGTGAAGTAGCCGAGGTCGGTGTATTGCTTCGTGGTGACGCTGTTGTAGTTACCGGTGCCGAGGTGCGTGTAACGGCGGATGCGGTCACCTTCACGCCGTACGACCATCAGCGCCTTGCAATGCGTCTTCAGGCCGAGCAGGCCGTAGACGACGTGGGCGCCCTCGCGCTCCAGGGCCTTCGCCCAGCCGATGTTGCTCTCTTCGTCGAAGCGGGCCTTGAGCTCGACCAGCACGGCGACCTGCTTGCCGTTCGCCGCGGCCTCCATGAGCTCCTCGACCGCCGGCGCGTTGCGGCCGCAGCGATAGAGCGTCTGCTTGATGGCCAGCACGTCGGGGTCGTTGGCCGCAGCGCGCAGAAACTCGACCACGGGGTCGAACGAGTCGTACGGATGGTGCAGCAGCACGTCGCGCTGACGGATGGCCGCAAAGATCTCGCCACCCTCGAGCCCTTGCAGCGACGGCGGCACGGACTGGACCAGCGGTGCGTACTTGAGGTCCGGCCGGTCGATGCTGCCGGCGCCCCACAGGCTGCTCAAGCCGAGTGGCGACTTGACGGCGTAGACGTCCGTCTCCGCCAGTTCGAGGTTCTCGGCGAGGATGCCGCGCACGCGCTCGGGCATGGTGTCGTCTATCGTCACCCGGATGACCGAGCCGAAACGCCGGCGCCGGACGAACTGTTCGATCGTCTCGAGGAGATCGTCCGCCTCCAGCTCCTGGATCGCGAGTTCGGCGTCGCGCGTCACGCGAAAGGCGTGCGACTCCAGCACCTCCATACCCGGGAAGAGCGTCGCGAGGTTCGCGGCGATCAACTGCTCGAGCCAGGTGAACCGTAGCTCCGCGGGAGAGTCGTCGGAGGCCGGCGCGCCTGCGGCGGCCGGCACCGGCACGAGCCGCGGCAGCGAATCCGGCACCTTGACACGCGCGAAGTGCTCGTCGCCGCTGGCGTCACGGACGAGGACGCCGAGGTTGTGGCTCATGTTCGAGATGTGCGGGAAGGGCCGCCCCGGGTCGAACGCCAGCGGCGTGAGCACCGGGAAGACCTGGTCTCCGTAGTACGTGTCGAGGACCGTCCTCTGGGCATCGTCGAGGCTGCCGTAGTCGACGATGCGGATGCCGGCCGCCTCCAGCTCGGAGCGCAGCTCGCTGAAGCACTGGCGCGCCGCCTTCATGATGCCCAGGGCCCGTTCCTGGGCGAGCGGCAACAGCTTCTGCGGCGTGTAGCCGTCGGCCGCCTCCTCCGTGACACCAGCCTCGACCTGCTGGCGCAGGCCGGCGATACGCACCATGAAGAACTCACCGAGGATCGAGCCGACGATGCCGACGAACTTCACCCGCTCCAGAAGCGGGTTGTTGGCGTCGCGGGCCTCGTCGAGCACGCGCTCGAAGAAGTCGAGCATGCTGAGCTCGCGGTTGATGTAGAGCGCCGGGTCGCGAAGGTCGGCGTCGACCGGCTCCGCGTGGAGTGCGGCGTCGACCGAGAACTCCTCCTGCGACGCCTGTGTGCTCTGCTTGATCGACTGCCGGCCGTGGTACTCGTCGGCCCGCGTGCGGTCGTCGGCCCCCCTCACGGCATTCCTCCTCACTGCCGGAGCACTGAAGAACTACGCTCCGGCTCCTCTCCTCCGGGCATGACAGTATATGCCCGTTCGCGTGAATGAAGTGCCGCGACGCAGAACGGCGACCGCCGGAGGCGTTACCCGAAGGTGACACCGCCGGCGGCCGCCGGATCCTTGCGTCGCGCTCAGCCCGCGAAGTTCTCCACGCGCTCGACGCCGGGCACCACGTTCTTGAGGTGCCGCTCGACGCCGTTCGTGAGCGTGAGCTGTGACATCGGGCAGCCCGCGCACGCGCCTTGGAGGCGTACCTGCACGACGCCGTCGTCCAGCACGTCGATGAGCTCGATGTCGCCGCCGTCCGCCTGAAGTGCCGGGCGGATGTCGCCGAGAGCCTTCTCGACCTGTTCCTTGATCTCTGTCATAGGTGAGTTCACCTCCTCGTCGCCTGCGAGCGGCCGGAGGAGGCGGATACACGTCGCCGTGGATCGGCCAGGGCCGCGAAGGTCACAGTCTGCAGCTCCTCGGTGAGGAGCACTTCGACACCGTGCCAGAACTCGTGCGTGTCGCACACGTCGTCGCCGCATGGTTCTACGCGCTGGCGACACCGGCAAAACAGTATGGGGCCCTCTACCGCTTCGTACACGTCACGCACCGTGATCGTGGCGGCCGGCCGGGCAAGCATGACCCCGCCCTGCTGCCCGCGCTGCGTGCGCACGAGGCCGGCGCGCGCCAGGTCTTGGACGACTTTGGGGAGGCGCGGCCCGGGGATGTGCTGGGCAGCGGCGATGTCGCCGGTGTGCAGCACCGCGCCGGGCTCGTGCCGGGCGAGCTCGTAGATGGCGCGCACAGCGTAGTCGGCCTGAGTGGAGAGCTTCATGACCCCTTTGTACACGAAGTAGCAGACAATGTCCACTTTGGCTCCAGCCGAGCATCCTCGGCGGCGCCCTCCGCCCCGGGGAGGGACAGGCTAGACCTCGTCCCAGGCCCAGTGGAGATTTGCCCGGTGCGCTGCCTGGTAGACGGCATCCACAGCCACTCCGCTACCGAGAAAACGCTCCGGCGGCAGGTCGAGCTCGCCGCGGTGGACCCCGGCGGCTTTGGCCGCGGCCACCGCCTCGTAGACGCCGGAGATGTAGCGCTCGTTGGCGTCGATGATCGGCTTGCCCATCGCCACTCCGTGGCTGGGCACGATGAGGTCGACGGGCAGCTGCTTGAGCTGGCGGAGCGTGCTCACCCAGGTCTCCATGCCGTCGCGCTGCCCGAAGTTGGGCAGCGGCCACTCGACGGTGTCGCCGCCGAAGAGCACGCGGGCCCGCTCCAAAAAAACGACCAGCGAGTCCTCGCTGTGCCCGGGCGTGTGGATGAGGTGGACCACCTCGTCCGCGGCGCCGTAGGTGAGCCGGTCGCCGAACGTGACCGAGGGCAACGGAACCCCCTCGAAAGGCGGCACGTGGAGTGATTCGTCGGCGCCGCCGAGTTGCGCCTGGATCAGTCGAGGGCAGGCGCGCTGGGCGACGATGTCGGCTCCGGCGAACGCCGCGTTGCCGTACACGTGATCCCAGTGATGATGGGTGTCGATCACGACCACTTGGCGCTCGCCGGCGTGCTCGTTCAGGAACTCGACGACCGGGCGCATGTCCTCGGGCCCGGCGAGCGTGTCGACGACAAAGGCGCGCCGCTCGGTGAGGACCACGGCACAGACGGTGGGAAAGCCCTCGGCGTCTATCTCGTGCGTCCATATGCCGCGTCTCAGCTCCCTCACAGCGCCTCCCTACCCCTCACTGTTCCCCTCCGTCGGCGGTTCAGCCGATGTGGTAGACCGACTCTGGTGCGCACGTGAGGCGCTCAGGCCCGGCGGCGGTCACCGCCCAGGTGTTCTCGATGCCGATCGCCCCCAGCCCCGGCAACACGAACTTGGGCTCGAGCGCGAAGACCATGCCCGGCTCGAGCTCGAGCCCGCTGCCGGTGAGCACCGGCAGCTCATCGAGCTCGATCCCCACGCCGTGGCCGACGTACGGCACGCGCTCGGCCCCGTACCCCATGAAGTGCTCCGAGAGGTCATAAGCCGCCGCCACGGCGAGCGCGGCCTCCCACACTTCGCGGCAGCAGGCGCCGGGACGCGCAACCGCGGCTGCGGCCGCCTGCGCCTCGAGAGCCGCGTCGTAGGCGCGGCGCAACTCGTCGGGAAGCGCGCCGATCACGAACACCCGTGTGAAGTCGGCCAGGTAACCGTCGCGAACGGGCACGAAGTCGAACACGACGGGCTCTCCCCGGACGATGCGCTTGAACCCGGCGCCCTGCGCGACGGCCGGGCTCAGGCCCGTTCCGGCCAGCGGCGTATCGAGGTAGCTCGGCACGCAGCCGCTGACGCCGGTCAGCAGCTGGCCGTAGAACATCTCCTGGTTGAAGCCGCGCATGCGGATGTAGCCCTCGTGGCCGAGACGACGCGCCTCGGCCTCGACCTTGCCGGCGAACTCGACCTCGGTGAGGCCCTCGCGCAGGATGCCGGGGATGAGGGCGCACACCGCGTCGGCGACGGCCCCCGACGCGCGGATGCGCGCGATCTCCCAGGGAGACTTGACGGCGCGCTGGTGGACGATGTCGCGCCCAACGTCTTCGAACACGGCGTCCGGCAGGAGCCGTTCGAGGCCGCGGAAGCGGGTGACGGGCAGCACGTCGAGCTCAAGGCCGACGCGACCGGGCAGAACGCCGTGGTGCTCCTGTATCGCCCCGGGGAGCGCCGCGAGCGAGTCCAGCTCGACGATGCCGGCGAGCGCCGACTCGAGCCGCGCCCGCTCGAGCACCCGGCGCACGAACAGCGTCGCGGCGCCGCTGACGGGCACGTAGAGATACGAGTGCTGGATGGTCCCGCTGAAGTAGTAGAGATCGGCGTTTTGGACGATGAGCGCGGCGTCGAGGCCGCGAGCCGCGAGGCCGGCCTGCAGGCCGGCGATGCGGCTCGCCAGCTCCGCCGCCGGCACGAGCGTCGCCGCGGGATCGACGAACCGCGTGCGCTCCCCGGTCACGAGATCTCCGCCGCGGCTACAGGACGAACGACGAGACACGCCACCAGGCCACGGCGACGAGCACGAGGACGATGCCGGCGACGGCGAGGCCGTCGACCATGCCGAAGGATGATCGCGGATTCTTGCGGCCCCCAAGCATCATCGCGAGCATCGTCGCCGCCCCTGCCACAAGGCCGCCGATGTGCGCCTGCCACGAGATCCTGCCGGCCGAGAACGTGAACACGAGGTTGATGACGAGCAGAAAGAGGACGTTGTTGAGCAGCGCCCGCGACTGAAAGTCGCGGCCGCGGTTGAGAAACGCGTGCACGGCGAGGGCGCCGAAGATCCCGAAGATCGCCCCGGAGGCGCCGACGACGAGGGAGTCGACCGGCGCTGCCACCAGGATGAGCACGGACCCGGCAAGACCGGAGACGAGGTACAGGACCAGGAACTTGAGGCGCCCGAGGGCCGCTTCCATGAAACCGCCGATCGCCCACAGCGCCCACATGTTGAAGGCGATGTGGAGGATGCCGTCCTGCAGGAACATGGAGGTGAACATGCGCCAGTACTCGTGCTCGACGAGCACGTACGGCACGTACATCGCTCCCAGGTCGACCAGCGCCTGCCCGGAACCTCCGCCCATGACGCGCGTCGCGCCGGTCACGAGCTCGGCGACGAACATGATGAGGTTGAGCGCGATGAGGATCCTGGTCACCGACCAGCCGGCCGGCGCGCCGACCCCGCCAGAGGACCAGCGCGAACGGATCTGGCCACGCGTGACGACTTTGGCGCGTGGGGCCTGGCCGCCCTGCTGCCGCACGCAGTCGGGGCAGCGGAATCCGACCGGCGCCGGGATCATGCATTCGTGGCAGATGGGCTTGCCACAGGCGGAGCACGACACGCCGGTCTCGCGGTCCGAATGGCGATAGCAGTACCGGACGTCGATGTCGTCGGGCAGACGTGTCTCGAAGTCGGACGGCAGGTCACCGCCCGCAGGCCGGAGCGGGCTGTTCACGCCGGTACTCCGGCGACGTCCGACATGCGGCCGAAGAGGTCGCGCAGCCAGTCAGGCATGGAGACGGCGCGGCCGGTCTCGCGCTCGCACACGGCGAGCCGCGTGAAGCCGGTTACCAGCAGCAGACCATCTTCGCGCGTCACCTCGTAGTCGAACGCGAAGGAGGCCGGCCCGACGGAGTCGATGCCGACGGAAACGGTCAGCAGATCGTCCAGACGCGCCGGGCGCAGGTACTTGAGGCGCGCCTCGACGACCGGCAGCGAGATACCCCGCGCCTCGACGTCGGTGATGGGGTGGCCGAGGGCGCGCAGCAACTCGACACGCACGACCTCGAAGTAGGTGAGGTAGTCGCCGTAGTACACGACGCCGGCGGCGTCGGTCTCGGCGTAGCGCACGCGTACGCGCGTCTCGAAGCGGGGTTGTGACGACTGCGGCGGACTCACGCGGCCGAGTGTAGCACGGCGCCGGAGGCAGTACGCACCGCCGGCGCTCCAGGCGGCGGCCACCGCCGGCCCCGCCGCCGGCCCGGCCGCACGGGCATCCTCAGCGGCTGACCGCCTCCCAGACGAGAGGAGGGCGGGGCGCCGAAGCGCCCCGCCCTCCCGGACGAGCTGGTCTGCCGCGCTGATCAGGCGAACGCGACCGCGGCGGCCTCGGTGAAGATGCCGAAGGCCACGTCCATCTCGGCGTCGCTGATGTTCAGCGGCGGGAGGAAGCGCACGCAGTTGCCGAGCGAGCCGGCGCCCATGAGGATGAGCTTGCGCTTGCTGCACTCGGCGATGAACGCCTTGGCGGGAGCCGCGTTGGCCTCCTTGGTGCCGGGCACGACGCACTCGATGGCGTTCATGAGGCCCTTGCCGCGCACCTCGCCGATGCACGGATACTGCGCCTGCAGGTCGGTGAAGAACTTTCTCAGCTTCTCGCCCTGCCGCTTCGCGTTCTCGAGCATGCCGTCTTCGCGCATCGCCGTGATGGTCGCGACGCCGGCGGCGCAGGCCACGGCGTTGCCGCCGTAGGTGCCGCCCATCGAGCCCGGCAGGCACTTGTCCCAAAGCGCCTCATTGGCGGCGATGGCGCCGAGCGGGTAGCCCGAGGCGATGCCCTTGGCGACCGTCATGATGTCCGGCGTGACGCCGTAGTGCTCCTGGCAGAACCAGGTGCCGGTGCGGCCAAAGCCAGCCTGGATCTCGTCGATGATCAGGCAAGCCCCGATCTCGGTGGCGATGGCGCGCACTTCGTGCATGAACTCCCTGGTGGGGACGATGAAGCCGCCCTCGCCCTGGATAGGCTCGATGATGATGGCGGCGACGTCGTCGCCATAGATCTCGGCGCGGAGCACGCGGCGCAGGTCCTCGATGGCGTAAGCGGTCGGGTCCTCACTGGCGGGCGTGCGGTACGGGTAGCAGTAGCGCGCGTGATACACGCACGGGACGAGCGGCTCGTGGTGACCGCGGTAGTGCACGGCCGAGTCGGTGAGCGCCATGGTGAGGTGGGTGCGACCGTGAAAAGCGCCCTGGAAGGCGATGATGCCGGGGCGACGGGTGGCCTGCTTGGCGAGCTTGATCGCGTTCTCGACCGCCTCGGCGCCCGAGTTGGCGAACATGACCTGGTTCAGGCCCTCAGGCATGATCTCGACGAGCTTCTCGGCGAGCTCGAGCATGGGCCCGTGCCGGTAGATGTTCATCTGCGCGTGAGGGACCTTGGCGGCCTGCTCCTGCACGGCCTTGACGACCATGGGGTGGCAGTGGCCGGTGTTGACGACGGCGATGCCCATGACGAAATCGAGCCACTTGCCGCCGTCAGTGTCGTAGACCCAGCTGCCTTCGGCGTGGTCGAGCGTGATCGGAGCGACCGGGCCGAGGAAGTGGGGCATGTGCTTCATGTACGCGGGCTTGTCCGACATGTAGAGACCTCCAACTAGGACCGTACGACCTCCGGGACGTGACGGGTCCGGCGGCGACCGCCGACCCAGCGAAAAGCGCCGCCCTCGACCGGCGTCCAGCCGGTCTGCGGCAACCCAAGGCTCGCTGGCGCCACTGTAGCAGAGCCAAAAGGGCGCATATGCGCCAGGTCAACGCGCGGGGAGCACTTCGTAGGCTCGCCGTTTGTCCAAGATGTCCAATGAGCGACTCTGTCGTCTTATGCGCGAGAGTGTTGACATACGAACGCTGGGGCGGGAGAATCGTGACAGAATTCACAGCGTTCGTTTTGTAACGAACCCTTGGGGACGACACCACACCCGCGGCCGGGGAGCCACATCGTGGTCTCGAGAAAGACCGTGTCACGCATGAGCCGCTACCGGCGGTTGCTCACCTCGCTGCACGAGAGCGGCGTCGAGAGCATCTACTCTCACCAGCTCGCGAGGCATGCCGTGGTCAGCGCCGCGCAGGTGCGCCGCGACCTCATGGTCATCGGCTACTCAGGGAGCCCGAACAAAGGCTACGACGTCGGCGCCTGTATCGACAGCATCGGAGCCTTTCTGGACGGCACCGGCCGGCAGGAGGTCGCTCTGGTCGGCGTCGGCCATCTGGGTCAGGCGGTCCTTGCCCACTTCGACGAGGAGAGCCCGTCGGTGGTGATCGTCGCCACCTTCGACGTCGACCCCGGGCTCACGGACACGGTCGTACACGGGGTGCGCTGCTTCGACGCGGCGGGCATGGAGGCGCTGGTGCGCGACCTCGGCATCGAGATCGCCGTCCTGACCGTTCCCGGCGAGAGTGCCCAGGCGGCGGCCGACACGCTCGTACGCGCCGGGGTCAAGAGCGTGATCAGCTTCGCGTCCGTGCCGCTGCTTCTCCCCAACGACATCTTCATCGAGTACATGGACATCACGGCTGCTCTGGAGTCAGCCGCCTACTTCGCCCGCCTCGGCGGGCGTGAAGAACCGCCCACGAACGGCGACGGAGACATCGAACCGATGGTCAAGAAACTGGAATCCCTGCTGGCGAGGTCAAAGATGAAACTCGAGGATCTGGCCCGCGGCATCGGGGCCCAAGTCATCACACCGGGCAAGCCGGGAGGCACGGCGGTCGCGAAGATCTACGCCGGCGACCGCGTCAGCGACCTCCTCAACGAGGCCTCCGACAAGACGCTGCTGGTCAGCAACCTTGCCAGCGTCCAGATGCTGCGCGTCGCGGAGCTCATGGACGTGCCCGGCATCTGCTTCGTGAACGGTATCGAGCCCGACGCCGAGATGATCCAGCTCGCCGAGGCGAACGGGACGTTGCTCATGGTCTCGCCGCAGGGCGTGTTCGAGACCTGCGGTCTCATCTATCAATCACTGGGCGGGGATCGCGCCTGAGCCATGGAGCACCTGGCGTACGACATCCGCAGCGGGGACTTCACGAGCGCCGGCGCAGCCTCGCGCGACCTCAAGCAGCATCTCAAGCGGATCGGCGCCGAGAGCGACGCGGTGCGTCGCGCCATGATCGCCGCCTACGAGGCCGAGATGAACGTCGTCATCCACACGGCGCAAGGCGGCCGGCTCGAGGCGGCGGTGAGTGACGGCCAGCTCGACGTCGACGTCATCGACCGCGGGCCCGGCATCCCCGACGTCGCCAAGGCGATGCGCGAAGGCTGGTCGACGGCGACGGCCGAGGCGCGGGCGCTCGGCTTCGGGGCAGGCATGGGCCTGCCCAATATCGAGCGCAACGCCGACCGCATGAGCGTCACCTCGTCGGTCGCCGACGGCACGCGCGTGAGCTTCACCGTGGCGTTGCGGCCGGAGGCGACCGACCAGGGCGCGCGGCCCTCCTCGCTCGGCATCGTCGCCGAGCTCTGTCGTGAATGCCGCCACTGCCTGATCGCCTGCCCGACGGCGGCCGTTCGCGTACGCGACTCCCGGCCGGACGTGCTCGACCACCTCTGCATCGACTGCACCTGTTGCATCGCCGCCTGCTCGCCGGGCGCCCTGACGATGCTCGACGCGCCCGGCGAACTGGGCGGCGGCGACGCCGTGCTGGTCGTCCCGCCGGCGCTCCTCGCCGGTTTCGGCGAGCACACCGTCGAGGCGGTCAGCGAGGAGTTGCGCGGGCTCGGCTATGCCGAGGTCGTCTCCGCCCACAGCTACGAGGACGAACTGCGGCGAGCCGTGCTTGAGCTCGCCGTCGCCGGAGACGTGCCGACGCCGGTCATCTCCCCCGTCTGCCCCGCAGTGGTCAACCTCATCGAGGTCAAGTTCCCCTCGCTCGTCGGTCACCTGGCGCCGCTGGCCTCACCGTGGGAGGCGGCCCAGCGCGACCTCGCCGACCGCGAGGCGACCTTCGCCGTCTCGTGCCCGAGCCAGCGCAGCGCGCTGCTGGCGCAGCGCCCCACGGCGCAGCGCGACACCGTGACCGTGCGCGCCGTGCGGGACGCCGTCCTGCCCCGCTTGGCGGCGCGTGCCGCGCCGCAGCCGGGCATCCCGGCGTCGAGCCCGCAGGCGTCCGGCGCCGACGACCTGCTCGTAGTCGCGGGCGTCTCCCACGTCCTCGCGGTGCTCGAGGCCGTCGAAGACGGGCGACTGCCCGGCGTCACGGCGATCGAACCGTACGTCTGCGACGGCGGCTGCTTCGGCTCGCCGCTGCTGGGCGAGGACACCTACGTGGCCGCCTGGCGCTGGTCGGCCGTCGGCGGCGCCGTGCCGGGAGCCGGCGTCAGCCGCGAGCGGGCGCGGTCCTTCAAGGCGCGCCCCGGCATCCGCCTCGACCCGGACATGGCGGTCGCCATCCGCAAGCTCGCCGCACTCGACTCGGAGACCCGGGCACTGCCCGGCAAGGATTGCGGCGTTTGCGGCGCGCCCACCTGCGCCGCGCTCGCCGAAGACATCGTCATGGGGCGCGCCGGGCGCGCGCTCTGCCCGTACGTCGCCCCCGAGGAGGAGAGCCGGACATGAAGCTCGAGGACATCGCCAAGGAGCTCGGCTTTGCCGAACTGACGCCGGGAGTCACCGGCAACCGCGAGGCTGAGATCGAGCACGGCTACGCCTCGGACCTGCTCAGCGACGTGCTCGCGCACGCGCCCGAGGGCGGCCTGCTCGTCACCCTTCAGGTCCACCTGAACGTGATCGCCGTCGCCAGCCACGCCGAGCTCGCCGCCGTGGTCTTCGCCGGCAGTCGCAAGCCCGAAGACGACGTGCTCGCCAAGGCCGTCGCCGAGGGTCTCTCCCTGTACTCCGCGCCGGCCGACACCTTTGACATCGTCGGCCGTCTCTACGCTCTCGGGGTCAAAGGGAACCATGCGTGAACGTCTGCTTCGCAGACCTGCACGTGCACACGGCGCTGTCTCCCTGCGCCGAGAACGACATGACGCCTCCGGCGATCGTCGCCGCGGCGCTCGCTGAAGGGCTGGGCATGATCGCCGTCTGCGACCACAACAGCGCCCGCAACGCCGCCGCCGTGCAGGTGGCTGCCGGCGACCGCCTTGCGGTCATCGCCGGCATGGAGATCACCTCCGCGGAGGAGTGCCACGTGGTGGGCCTCTTCCCCACCACCGTCGCCGCCGAGGCGGCCGCCGCTGAGGTCGGGGTGACGCTCACGCCCATCGACGACGGTTACGAGACCTTCTTCGGCGAGCAGCACGTGGTCGAGGCGGGCGGCGGCGAGACGGCGCGAGAGACTCTCGCGCTGGCGACCGCGACCTCTCTCGACGTGGACGCCGTCGTCGCCCTGGTGCACCGCCACGGCGGCCTCGCCGTAGCCGCCCACATCGATCGCCGGAGCTTTGGCGTGATCGGCCAGCTCGGCTTCTTTCCCACCGAAGCCGGATTCGACGCCGTCGAACTGTCGCGCCACATCGCCCCGGGCTCGGAGCGCGAGGCCGAGTTCGCCGTTCACGGGCTGCCGATCCTGCACTCCTCGGACGCCCACTACCAAAGCGACATCGGTGCGGTGCGCACGACCATCCGCTGTGAGCAGCCGGGGTTCGACGAACTCGCCCGGGCGCTGCGCGGACAGGGCGGCCGGAGCGTGGGCGATGCATGACCTGTCCCTCTATCTCCTCGACATCATCGAGAACTCCGTGCGTGCCGGCGCCACGGTGATCGCGACCACGATCGTCGCCGACCGCACCCGCGACGAACTGACGCTCGGCGTCGAGGATGACGGCCCGGGCCTGCCGGTAGAGCCGGAGCAGGCCCTCGACCCGTTCTTCACGACGAAGGCGAACAAGAAGACCGGCCTCGGCTTGAGCCTGTTTCGCCAGGCGGCCGAGGCCGCCGGCGGCGGGCTCAGCGTGGGCCGCTCCGCGGAACTCGGGGGCGTGCAGGTCCGCGCCTGGATGCGGCTCGGCGACGTCGACCGCCCACCATTGGGCGACGTCGCCGCGACGGTCGCCACGATGGTCGTCACCAACCCCGAGATCGAGTTCCGGGTCACGGTCGCCGACGGGGAGAAGCGCAGTTCGCTGCGTGGTCCCGACGTGCCGCAGCGACTACCCGAGCTCGTGACCTTTCAGGAGGCACTGCCATGAACCAGCGACATCATCTGCGAAGCGTTCGCAGTGGAACCAAGCGAAGGAGAGGCGAATGAGTGAAGAAGTGAAGGCGTGCGCCTGCTGTGGCTGCGACGAGGAACCGACCGAGGAAGAACTCCTCGCGCGCCTCGACGCGGTCATCGCCGACTACCGAGGCAAGCCCGGCGCCCTCATCCCCGTGCTGCAACTCGCCCAGGGCATCTTCGGGTACCTGCCCGAGGTCGCCCTCAAGCACATCGCCCGTGAGCTGCGCAAGCCGTACAGCGAGGTCGCCGGCGTGGTCGGCTTCTACTCGTTCTTCACCACCGTCCCGCGCGGTAAGCACCTGGTGCGCATCTGCATGGGTACCGCCTGCTACGTGCGCGGCGGCGTCGCGGTGCTCGACGCGTTCAAAAAGGGTCTCGGCATCGACATCGGCGGCACCACCGAGGACCGCCTGTTCTCGCTGGAGATCGGCCGCTGCTTCGGCGCCTGCGGCCTGGCCCCCGTGATCATGATCGACGACGACGTGCACCACCGCGTCAAGCCGAAGCGCGTCGGCGAGATCCTCGCCCAGTACGCCGAAGAACCCGTCCTGGCCGAGAGGAGTGCCTGACATGGCCGAAAGGATCACCAGCCCCGATCAGCTCCAGGCACTGGCCGAGAAGGCCAAGGCCGACATCGACCTGCGTCAGGGCCGCAAGGAGACGCAGGTGACCGTGCACATGGGCACCTGCGGCATCGCCGCCGGCGCCCGTGAGGTCGTCGCCGCATTCATGACCGAGCTCGCCGCCGCCGGCGTCACCTCGGCGAGCCTGCACCAGTCCGGCTGCGCCGGCCTGTGCGAAGAAGAGCCGATGGCCACCATCACCCTGGCGGACGGCACCATGTACCGCTACGGCCTCCTCGACAAGGCCAGAGTCCACACGATCGTCGAGAACCATCTCGTCGGCGGCACCCCCGTCGACGCCTACCTGATCAAGACCTGAGAGCGAGTGAACT
>JBBQFA010000008.1:0-23229 GCA_038321515.1 Thermoleophilia bacterium
TCATCCGCAACTGGCGCAAGGACGAGCGCAACAAGGCGTTCATCAAGGCACTCAAGCGCATGTGGCCACGCCCGACCCCTCGCGGCACCGTGCGTGGCACCGGCGTCGACTGACGCCGTCGGGACGAAGCCGGCGGCGGCGATCGAGGCTTCCGCGGGCCCCCGGCGAGTGGTCCGCGGCGGTTGTCAGAAAGACCCGCGGCTGCTAGTGTCTCGTACTTGAGTTTGGTGAGTCTGACGCCCATATGTGCGGCGCGGCAGAACCGGAGCGATCCACTCAGGGCTCACCTCAGCGAGGGCGTGGCGCCCATGGCGACACTCCCAAAAGGAGGCGATGCAGTGAACAACACAAGGCGAGTCACTACCCTCTCGATCCTTCTCGGCGCTCTCCTTCTCACTCTCGTTCCTTCCGCCTTCGCCTCCCCCGTGAGCAGCAAGAAGGCACAGCTGCGCCAGGTGCAGGCCAAGCTTGAGCACGTGTACCACGAGGCCGACATCGCGGTGGAGAAGTACAACCAGGCGTCGAGTCAGCTCACGACCGTCCAGCAGCAGATCAAGGAGAACGAGCGGCTGCTGAAGGTCGCCGAGTATAACCTCGACATCGCCAACACCCAGCTTTCGTCACGCGCCGAGAGCATCTACAAGACGCGCGACGTCGGTGTGGTCGACGTCCTCTTCGCCGCCAACAGCTTCGACGACCTGGTCACGCAGCTCAACCTCATGGAGCGTCTCGGCAACAGCGACGTCGACACCGTCAAGAGCATCACCGCCTACCGGCGAGACATCAAAGACCGGCGCGTCAGGCTCGACGCCGACAAGACGTCGGCGGCCAAGCTGGTCGAGTCGGCGGCGGCGCACAAGGCCGAAGTCGTCGGCCTGCAGAACAAGCTTGAACAGATGACGGCCGGCATCAAAACCGACATCAAGCGCATCGAGGCGCAGGCCGCCGCCGCGGCCGCGGCGGCGCGGGCCGCCGCGCAGACCGCCGCGCAGGCGGCGGCGCAGCCGGCCGCCGGTGGCGGCACCAGCGATGGTGGTACTGGTGGGGGCGGCGGCGTCGTCGACCCGGGCGGGTCCGGCCATTCGGGGGTCGTCGGCATCGCCCAGCGCTACCTCGGCATACCCTACGTGTACGGCGGCGCCAGCCCGAGCGGCTTCGACTGCTCCGGCCTCACGATGTACTGCTACGCGCAGATCGGCATCGGCCTTGCCCACGGCGCGACGCTACAGGCGCAGTCCACCACCCCGGTACCGATCAGCGCGCTGCAGCCCGGCGACCTCGTGTTCTTCGGCAGCGCCAGCTTCAGCTCGCACGTCGGCATCTACGTCGGCGGCGGCAGCATGATCCACGCCCCACATACCGGCACCGTGGTCCAGTACGGATCCATCAGCGGCGCCTGGAGCGGCGGACGGCCCTGATCTTCGCTCGAGTCTGAGGGCGCGCGCCCTCTCACGTAGGGAACGCGCCCTCAGACTCGAATAGTCTCACACCCCACCAGTGAACCCGATCCGGCAAGCGCGCGTCACCTTGACGGCGGCGCGAAAGGACATCATCCCGTGAAGCATCACACCGGCACCCTGCGGCTCGCGCTGGTCGCCGCGCTCGGCGTGCTCGTCGTCCTGCTGATCGTGACCGCCGCGGCCCCGGCGTCCCCCATCTCCGAGAGAAAGGCACGCCTGCGCGCCGTGCAGTCGCGCCTCGACGACGTCTCCATGCAGTCCGAGGTCGCCGTAGAGAAGTACAACCAAGCCTCCAGCCAGCTCGAGACCGTGCAAACCAAGATCGACGAGAACAAGCGCCAACTCGAGGTCGCTGTGCGGAATCTGCAGACGGCCAATGACCAACTCACGATCCGCGCTGAGAACATCTACAAGGCGCGTGACGTCGGCATCGTCGATGTGCTCTTCCAGGCCGACAGCTTCGACGACCTCATCATCCAGCTCGACTTGATGGAGCGGATCGGCAACAGCGACGTGGACACCGTCCACGCTATCGCCGCCTACAAGCGCGACGTCAAGGACCGCCGCATCCGCCTCAAGGCAGACGAGAAGGCGGCGGCTGGGCTCCTCGCCGACCGCGAGCAGCACAAGAACGAGCTGCTGGCACTGCAGGCCGACCTCCAGGACCTCACCGGCCAGATCAAGAAGCAGATCAAGAAGCTCAAGTACCAGGCGAAGGTCCGTGCGCAGCTCGCGCTCACCGGCTACTCCGGACCCATCCCGCCCCCGGTGGACCCCAACAGCCCCGGCCACCCCGAGATCGTCACCATCGCCCAGCGCTACTTCGGGATACCGTACGTGTGGGGCGGGGCAAGCCCGGGCGGCGGGTTCGACTGCTCCGGCCTCACGATGTACTGCTACGCACAGATCGGCATCAACATGTATCACGGCGCCACGGTGCAGCAGCAGCAGAGCACGCCGGTCGCCCTGAGCGACATGCGCCCCGGTGATCTCGTCTTCTTCGGCAACGCCAGCTTCAGCTTCCACGTGGCGATCTACGCCGGCGGCGGCACCGTGATCGAGGCGCCGCACACCGGCGACGTGGTCCGCTACGGACCGCTCGAGGGCCGCAGCGCCTGGATCGGCGGCCGCTTCTAGCACCACGCCGCGGATGTCCGCCGGCCAGTGGCGCCGCGGGCGACGCGCGAGGGCAGCAGTCCTCGGCCTGACGAGGTAAGCTTTTGTCGGGTTCTGCCGAAGTAGGGACCGGAGAGACCACGACCAACGGGGCCGCCACGTGAAACCGATCGACGATCTGCTCGCAGAGATGATGGCACGCAACGCGTCCGACCTGCACATCAAGGCGGGGAGCCCGCCGGTGCAGCGCGTTGACGGCGAACTGCTGCTCATGGACGAGCCGCCGCTGACACCCGAAGACACCAAAGACATCGCCGCCTCGATCATGACCGACAAGCAGATCCGCCGCTTCAGCGAACACAACGAGATCGACTTCGCCTACTCCGCTCCCAACCTCGGTCGCTTTCGCGTCAACGTCTTTCGGCAGCGCGGCAGCATCAGTGTGGCGATGCGCCAGGTGACGACGAAGATCCCCACCTTCGAGGAGTTGCACCTGCCCGATATCATCAAGCGCCTGGCGCTGGAGCCGCGCGGCCTCGTACTCGTGACCGGCACCACGGGCTCAGGCAAGACCACGACCCTCGCGGCGATGATCGATCACATCAACCAAACGATGCGTCGCCACATCGTCACTATCGAGGACCCCATCGAGGTGCTGCACAAGGACAAGAAGTCCATCATCAACCAGCGCGAGATCGGCCTCGACACCGACAGTTACGCGACGGCGCTCAAGTACGTCCTTCGCCAGGATCCCGACGATATCCTGATCGGCGAGATGCGCGATCCCGAGACGGTCGCGGCCGCCCTGACGGCGGCGCAGACCGGCCATTTCGTCATGAGCACCCTGCACACGATCGACGCGACCGAGACCATCAACCGGATCATCGACTTCTTCCCGATCCATCAGCAGAAGCAGATCCGCATCATGCTGGCCGGCACGCTCAAAGGCATCGTCAGCCAGCGCTTGCTGGTGCGCGCCGACGGCGAAGGCCGCGTCCCGGCCATCGAGATCATGGTGTGCACGAACCGGATCCGCGACTTCATCCTCGACCCCGACCAGGCGAGCCTGGTGGCCGACGCCATCAAAGAGGGCGACTTCTACGGCATGCAGACCTTTGACCAGGCGCTGCTCACGTTGTACGAGGACGGCCTGATCACGCTGAGCGATGCAGCCCAGATGGCCAGCAACCCGCATGACTTCAAGCTGCTCGTGCAGGCTCAGGGCCACGACGTCAGCCTCATGACATTCTGAGGCCGCAGCGCGCCTGACAGCCTAGTTCGGGACCCTGCGTCCCTCGAGGTGCAGATCGACCTTGCGCTTGATCCGCTGCAGAGCGTTGTCGACGGTCTTGCAGTCGCATCCGAGTTCGGCGGCGATCCTCTCGTAGCTCAACCCCTGCAGATACAGACGCAGGACCTTGCCCTCGAGCTCGGAGAGCATCTGCGTGAGACAGTTGGTGAGACTGTCGACCTCTTCGGAACTGATGACCTGATTGACCGGGTCGTGCGTGGTCGGCCCGGGCAGGACGTCGGCGAGCGAGCAGTCGCCGTCGTCGGACGAATCGCTCGGTGACTGACTGAACGAGAGATAGCCGTTCAGAGGCACATGCTTCTGGCGGGTCGCCGTCTTGATCGCGGTGATGATCTGGCGCGTGATACAGAGCTCGGCGAAGCTGCGAAAGCTGGCCAGGCGGTCGTCACGGTAGTCGCGGACCGCCTTATACAGCCCTAGCATGCCCTCCTGGATCAGATCCTCGGCGTCGCCGCCGGCGAGGAAGTACGAGCTGGCCTTCAGACGCACGAACTGGTGATAGCGCAGCATGAGTGCGTCGAGCGCCGCCTGACTACCGCGGCGATACGCCTGCACGAGGGCAAAATCAGCACTCTCACTAAATGGTTGAGGGTTGCGAGACGATCCCGCTCCCCGGGTGCAGTCGGCCTGGCGAGCCATTCGAATCCCCCACCTCCGCTTGTTTGCCCCTGCACATCCCGATATTCTTGCGCCCCGGGATGGCTACCGCGGCCTGTCTCGCATCGCCTGTAACCTGCGCAAAGTCTCAGGGTCAACTTTATCCTCAAGCCGTGAGGGCATTGTAGTAGAGTCTGGGGCAGAGTCAAGAGCCTGCCCACTTTGGGGGTTCTCGGCCAGCTGAGCCGCGAGCTCAGGGGGCGTCATCCGGCTGACGCCGGCGCGAGAAGCCGCTCGTTGCACCTCCTGGTCGGCCGACACCACGACGACCCGCACGTCGGCCGGCTGCTCGGCGATGCGGCGGGCGATGAGCGTGTCGGCGGTGAAGCGGCCGCCGGCGAAGGCCACCTCCACCGGCGCCCCCCTGATGGGTACGCTGCTGGTACTGAGCGCGCCGCGGCCGTCGAAGACCAGCACGGCGCGCGCGCCTTGAAGAGCCGCGAAACTCGCGAGGCGGTCGGCGAGCCAGCCGCGGCGCGCAAAGATCTCCTCCTTGCCCGCGCCGCGAAACAGCGCGTGCAGCACGTTGTAACCGTCGACGATGTACAGCGTCTCGGTCACGGCCGGGAGCTCACTCCTCTTACCTCAGTGCTCGGCGCCGGTGGGACCGCCGGCCTTGGCCCGACGCTGGCGGCGCGCCTCGTACAGGAGCAGCGCCGCCGCCACGCTGACGTTGAGGCTCTCCACCGGCGGCGCCATCGGGATCGCGGCGAGCGCATCGCAGGTGCGAGTGACGAGAGGCCGCAGCCCTCGCCCTTCGGCGCCGGCCACCAGCACGATCCGCCCGGTGAGGTCGAGGTCGAGGTACGAGGTGCCTGCCTCGCCGGCGGCGCCGTAGATCCAGAAGCCGGCCTCCTTGGCGTCTTTAAGAAAGCTCACCACGTTCGTGACCTGCGCGACGGGCAGCAGCTCCAGCGTGCCGGCTGAAGCCTTGACGGCGGCGGGGGTCACGTGGGCCGAGCGATGCTTCGGCACCACGAGGCCTGCGGCGCCGGCGGCGAGGACGCTGCGCGCGACGGCTCCAAGATTGTGCGGGTCGGTGACCTCATCGAGGACCATGACCACGTCGCCGGCCAGCAGTTCGTCGGGGTCGGCGTAGCGGAAGGCGTCGACCTGAAGGGCGACGCCCTGGTGCTCGTGGGTGCCGAGCAGCTCGTGGAGTGCCTCGCCGGTCACCGTCTCCACGGGGAGACCCTGCGGCAGGTCAGCGGCCAGCGCCCGCAGCGCCGGCGCGGTCGCGGCGAGCCGGTGGGCTCGCCGCCGCGCGCCGGCGGTCAGCGCCAGCTTCACGACGTTGCGGCCGTAGACCCACTCCACGACGTCAGCCCGCCGCCCTCGGAACGCGCCCGTATACTGGCGGCATGCCGTTCGACGTCTCAGCCGGGTCCCTTGCCGCCGCCGCGATCAGAGCGCTCTTCTGGTGGACGGTACTCTCGCCGCCGACGCTGCTGGCCGTCGCCGTCCTGGGCGCATCGAGACTGCGCCTGAGGCTCGCGCTGACGCTCGTCGTGCTCGTACCGCCGGTGGTCGTATTGCTGCCCGTCGCGGTGATGCACGGAGGGCTCGCAGGGGCAGGCGCCGCGACGGCGGCCCTGATCGAGGGCGCCGGTATCGTGCTCGCTGTCATCGCCCTCGTCCGCGGCCGCGGGCATCCCGAGCTGGCAGTCCGGTACGCTACCGCCGCCCTCGCCCTCGGCGTGGCGGGCGGCATGCTCGGTTCGGGCGCGCTCGTCGGGGCGCTCATCTTCTCCTGACCGCCCATCTCAGGCCTTCTTCACGACCTGCGTGCCCTGCGGCGTGTCGCGCACCTCGAAGCCGGCTGCCTGCAGCTCGTCGCGCAGCCGGTCGGCCTCGGCCCACAGCTTGTCGGCACGGTAGTGGTCGCGCAGCACGCACGCGTACGACGCGTCGGCACAGCCGAGGCGGTCCGCGTAGACCAGCGTCACGTCGTCCCAGCGGCCATCTTCGGCGAGACGAGCAGCGGGAAGAAGCGCGACCTCACCGGTCACGCACGCGAGGGCGTCTTCGCCGGCGACGGTGCCGACACCGGTGAGCCCGGCACCCCGCCCCGGCACCTCGATGAGCAAGACGCCCAGCGATTCGCGCAGCACCTCGCCCACCGCGGCCAGGGCCTCGGTGTCGAGCGGTGAGTCGCCGCGGTCGACCGCCGTGAGATAGCGGTGCATCTCGCCGACCAGGGCAAAGAGCTCGCCCATCGCGCCGGCGGTGTTGAGGTCGTCGTCCATGCGCTCGCCGAAGGCGACCCTCGCCGTCTCGGCGCGCAGGGCGAGGTCGGGGCACTCGCCGCGCGCCGCCGCCCTGCCCGCGTTGGCGATGCGAAAGTCGACGTTGGCGAGAGCGTCGGCGAAGCGGCCGTAGGCGGCCTTCGCCTCGTCCAGCTTCTCGGCCCCGAATTCGAGCGGGCTGCGGTAGTGCGTCGTGAGGAAGTACGTGAGCACCACGGCCGGCTCGTAGCGGTCGAGCACTTCACGCAGCAGAAAGATGTTGCCGACGCTCTTGGCCATCTTCTCGCCCTCGCTGCGGATCATGCCGTTGTGCATCCACACTTTGGCGAACGGCAGGCCGGCGGCCTCGCTCTGGGCGATCTCGTTCTCGTGGTGGGGGAAGATGAGGTCGCGACCACCACCGTGCACGTCGAACCCGGCGCCAAGGTAGCGCAGGCCCATGGCCGAGCACTCGATGTGCCAGCCGGGGCGTCCCCGGCCCCACGGGCTGTCCCAGGCCGGTTCGCCCGGCTTGGCAGCCTTCCATACGGCAAAGTCCAGGGGGTCGGCCTTGCCGGGCTCGGTATCGACGCGCACGCCCTCCTCGAGCTCGTCGATGCGCTGCCCGCTCAGCTTGCCGTAGTCGTCGAAGCTGCGCACGCGAAAGTAGACACTGCCGTCGGCCTCGTAGGCGTGATCGCCCGAGACGAGCTGGCAGACCAGGTCGATGATCTCGGGGATCGTCTCGGTGGCCAGAGGCTCGACATCGGGCCGCGGGAGGCGCAGCCGGTCGGTGTCTTCGACGTAGGCGGCGGTGTACTCCTCGGCGACGGCGACGGAGTCGCGTCCCTCGGCGTTCGCTTTGGCGATGATCTTGTCGTCGACGTCGGTGATGTTCGTGACGAGCGTTGCCTCGAGACCGCGGTGGTGCAGCCAGGAGCGCAGCACGGCGAAGGTGACGTAGGGCCGGGCGTTGCCGATGTGCACGAGGTTGTAGACCGTCGGTCCACAGCAGTAGATGCCCGCCTTGCCGGCGTCGCGAGGCTCGAAAAGCTCCTTCTGGTGGCTGAGCGAGTTGTAGAGGCGTATCACGATCGGTCTCCCGGGGTCGTCGGGGGCTCACCGGCACGATTCCCGATGAGGGCGAGGTCGAGTCGCGCCAGCGCGACGCCGCGATGCAGCGCCGCCAGCACGAAGGGCAGTTCGGGGCCGTGCTCGGCTCCGGTGAGAGCGATGCGCAGCGGCATGAGCAGGTCGCGGGCGCCGATGCCGAGCTCCTTGCCCCAGGAGCGGTAGGCGGCGAGAAGCTCGCGGGCGCCGGCGGGCGTGAGCCACTCCGGCGCCTCGGCGCGCAGCTCGCGCACGCGGGTCAGCTGCTCGGCGGCGGGCAGGAGGGCTGCGCTGAGCTCCGGCGGCGGCAGAGGAGGCTCCAGCACCGCGGCCGCCAGCTCCGGCGCGGCGCCGTAGCGCACCAGCGATGACTGGTAGGCCGCGGCCAGCGCGGCGGCGGCCGGTGGTGGCGTCCCGAGCGGCAGGCGTTCGGCAAAACGGCGCTCGTGCTCCTCCAGAGCGAGCGCCATGATGTGCTCGTGGTCGAGCCAGTCGAGCTTGGGGAGGTCGAACACGGCCGGGCTCGGCGAGAGCTTCTCCAGCTCGAACTCGGCGATCAGGCGCGGCATCCCGAGCACCTCTTCCTCGCCGTGCGACCAGCCGAGCAGGGCCAGGTAGTTGACGATCGCCTGGGGCAGATAGCCGAGCTCCCGGTAGTCCCCGACCGCCGAGGCACCGTGGCGCTTGCTGAGCTTGCCGCCGTCCGGCCCCAGGACCATCGAGTGGTGCGCGAACTGCGGCACGGGGCCGCCCAGAGCCTCGAACAGGAGCTGTTGGCGGGCCGTGTTCGTGAGGTGGTCGTCGCCACGGATCACGTGGGTGATGCCCATCGCCAGATCGTCGGCGACGGTCGCGAAGTTGTAGCCGGCGACGCCGTCCGAGCGCACGATGATGGGGTCGCTGAGGGCGTCTCCGCCGATCGTGACCGGCCCGCGGATCAGGTCGATGATGACGACGTCGCCCTCGGGCACCTTGAAGCGGATCGCGGCCGGCTCGCCGGCCGCGAGGCGTCGCCGCACCTCGTCGGGCGCGAGCCCGAGGCAGCGGCGGTCGTAGCGCGCGGGGCGCCCCCCGACCAGCGCCTCGCGACGCAGCTTCTCGAGGCGTTCCTCGGGGCAGAAACAGCGATAGGCGAGACCAGAGTCCAGCAGCTCGCCGGCCGCGCCCCGGTAGAGCTTGAGGCGCTCCTTCTGATGGTAGGGCCCGGATGGACCGCCGACGTCCGGGCCCTCTTCCCAGTCGAGCCCAAGCCAGCGCAGATCGGCCATGATCGCGCTCTCGAGCGCCGCGTCCGAGCGGGCGGTGTCGGTGTCGTCGATGCGCAGCACGAAACGGCCGCCCGTGTGACGCGCGAAGAGGTAGTTGTACAGCGCCGTGCGCGCCGAGCCAACGTGCAAGGTGCCCGTCGGGCTCGGTGCGAAGCGCACTCTCACCGTCGGATCGAGGGTGATGGTCTGTCTCCTGACATCATCGTTTCCCCTGCAAAACACGGTGAGTGTATCACTTCGCCGCGGCTTGCTATGCTTGTCCCCGCGCGACCTGCGCCGGGGCGGCCGGCGGGCCCGCCGTACCCGGGAGGACCGAGTGCCACACGATCAGCGGGAGACACCGTACCTCGACGCGACACTGCGGTATCGCGCCGCCGGCTATACGCCGTTCCATACGCCGGGGCATAAGCTCGGCAAGGGCGCGCCGGCGGGCCTGCGCGAGCTACTCGGCGATGCCTGCCTCTCGGTGGACATCGCGATGGCCGGCGGCGTTGAGGACACGCGCGAGTCCACACACCTGATCCGCCTCGCCGAGGACTATGCGGCCGAGGCCTGGGGCAGCGACCGCTGCTGGTTTCTCGTGAACGGTTCGACAAGCGGCATCCACTCACTCGTGCTCACGCTGTGCGGCCCCGGCGACACGGTGATCGTGCCGCGCAACGCCCACAAGTCCATGCTCGCCGGGCTCATCTTCTCCGGGGCCATGCCCGTCTACATGGAACCGGTGATCGACCCGCTCTGGGGCATCCCGATGAACGTCACCCCCGCCGCGGCGCAACGAGCCCTGACCGCTCATCCCGAGGCAAGGGCGCTCTTCGTCACCTCTCCGACGTACAACGGACTCGGCGCCGACCTCAGGGCCATCGCGGAGCTCGCGCACGCGGCGGACGTCCCGTTCGTGACCGACCAGGCCTGGGGGCCGCACCTGCGCTTCTGTCCGGAGCTGCCCGTCGACGCCATGACGGCCGGCGCCGACGCCGCTGTGGTGAGCACCCACAAACTCATCAGCGGCATCACGCAATCGTCGGTGCTGATGGCTCGTGGCGAGCGCCTCAACCTCGACCGCCTCGACGGCATGGTGCACCTCACGCAGAGCACGAGCCCCCAGGTGCTCATGTACGCGAGCATCGACGCCGCGCGGCAGCAGATGGCCACGCGCGGCGCCGACCTGTGGCGAGGAGCCATCGAGCTCGCGGAGTGGGCGCGTGCTGAGATCACCGCCGTCTCCGGCCTGCGCTGTCTCGGCGCCGAGATCCTTGAGCGCGAAGGGGTCGTGGAGTTCGACCCCACAAGGCTCACCGTGTCGGCCTGCGACCTCGGCATCAGCGGCTACCAGCTCGAGACCATCCTGCGCGACGACCACCGCGTCGCCGTCGAGGCGGCCGATGCGCTCAGCGTCGTCCTCAACGTGACCTACGGCGACAGCCGTAGCGACCTCGAGACGCTCGTGGAGGCGCTCCGGGACATCGCGGCCAGACACGGCGAGCAGGCCGGCGGGGGCGGCTCCGCCGCCTGCTCCGGCCTGCTCGCCCACACACCCGCGTTCACGCGCCAGGCCCTCTCGCCGCGCGACGCCTTCTTCGCGCCGTCAGTCGCGCTTCCGCTCGCCACGTGCACCGGCCACGTGAGCGCCGAGATGGTCACGCCGTACCCGCCCGGCATCCCGGTGCTCGGCCCGGGCGAAGAGATCTCCGCGGAGATCGTCGCCTACCTTCGGGAGGCCGCGGCCGGCGGACTCAAGGTGCACGGCCCCGAAGACCGCGCCCTGCGCTCGCTGCGCGTGGTCGCCTGAGCCGGAGCGGCTCTCGGCGCGGGCTCAAGTACACGTACACCCAAGCCGGCACCGAGATGACCGCCGTCACCTTCTTCCTCGTCAAGGGCAAGTACGAGTACCAGATCACGGCCCAGGCGACAACGGAGAACTGGGACTCGCTGAAGGTCAAGCTCGAAGCCTCGGCCAAGTCGTTCAAGGCGTAGTCACCGGATGCGGCGGCCGGCGGACTACTCTGCCTTCTTGATTCCCAGGGAGGTCGCCGTGAACAGCGGGTCGAGCGTCAGGCCTTTGGCCTCGATCTGCGCGCGGCCGCCTTCCTCCCGGTCGACGACGCAGAGCAGCGTCCCCACCTCGAGCCCCGCCTCGCGCAGCTTGTCCGCAGCCATGAGCGCGGCGCCACCCGAGGTCACGATGTCCTCAACCATGACGACCCGTTGCCCGGCCTCGGCCTTGCCCTCCATCGTCTTGTCGGTGCCGTACCCCTTGGCGCCCTTGCGCACGATCACAAAGGGCTTGCCGCAGGCGAGCGACACGGCGGCGACGATGGCGACGGCGCCGAGCTCGGGGCCCGCCAGCAGGTCGAAGGGCTCGTAGGCCGGGAGCTTCGCCGCCAGGCCGGTGGCGATGTCGCGCAGCAGGTCCGGCCGCGTGGAGAAGAGATACTTATCGAGGTAGAACTTGCTGCGGCGGCCGGAACGGAGGACGAAATCGCCCTCGAGGTAGCTGGCGTCGAGCAGGCGCTGGCCGAGATCGGTCACGGGGCTCCCTTCGGTGGTCTGACGTCGTTCAGGGGCACGCGCGCGCGCGCCGGAAAGACTGTATCAGGTGCCGCCGACCGCCATTCCGTCGATGACGACGGAAGGAGTGAGGATGCTCCCACTCGGCACCCAGCGGGCGTCGTCGCCGAGCGCGCGGATACCGGTGAGCATGGCCACGATGTCGCCGGCCAGCGTGACCTCGCGCACCGGCGTCGTGAACTCGCCGTCCTCGATGAGCACGCCGCTGATGCCGACGGAGAACTCGCCCGAGATCGGGTTGGCGCCGGAATGGATGCCGACCGCATCGGTGACCAGCACGCCGCGCTCCATGCCGGCGACGATCTCGGAGAGCGGCGTCTGAGGCCCGGCGACCACGAGGTTGGTCGGCCGCACGCCGGGGAGCCCGGAGTAGCCGCCGCGCAGGCCGTTGCCAGTGCTGGCACGGCCCGCCTTGCGGGCCGTATAGGTGTCGTAGAGGAAGCCTTGCAGCACGCCGCCGCTGATGAGCGCCGTGCGGCCCGACGGCGTGCCTTCGCCGTCGAACGGGGCGCTCTCGAGGCCGTCTTCGAGGGTGCCGTCGTCGACGAGTTCGAGGAGCTCGCCGGCGACCCGCTCGCCCTCGCGGCCGGCGAACAGCGAGCGGCCCTTCTGGACGGCGTCGGCGGTGAGCGCCGAGCTGAGCACGCCGAAGAACGCGGCGGAGACGAACGGGTCGAGGATCACCGGCGCCTTCATCGAGGGGCACTTGCGGGCGCCGAGCAGCCGGCAGGCCCTCTCGGTGGCTTCGCGGCCGACGGCGGCCGGGTCGAGATCTTCGAGCGCGCGGCCGACGCTGTAGGAGTAGCCGGTCTCGACCTGGCCCTCCTGCTCGGCGAGAACGTATGCGAACGCGTAGCACTGGCCGGCCCTGTAGCTGCCACGTACGCCGGCCGTGCTGGCGATGAAGACCTCGCCGTCGCCGTCCACGTACATCGTGTCTTCGACGGTCTTCACCCGAGGATCGGCGGCCAGCGCCGTAGCCTCCGCCTCGAGCGCGATGGCGATGCGCTGCTCGTCGGTGGCGGCGAGCAGACGCGGGTCGAACGGGTGCACGTCGGCCGGTTCGCCTGCGGGCGCCGGCAGCACCGCGAACTCGTCCGGGTCGCTCACGGCGGCATGGTCGATAGCGCGCTGCACGACCGCGTCGAGCGCGCCGTCGCTCAGGTCCGAGGTGTAGGCGTGCCCTACGGCGCCGTCACGAAAGACGCGTACGCCGACGCCGCGGCGCTGCGCGGCGGTGAGCTGCTCGACCTCCTGCCGGTACACCTTGATGCGGTGCGAGGTCGAACTCTCGGCATACGCTTCGACGCCGCGCGCGCCCGCGGCGGTCGCGCGCTCGAGAACCGCGTCGAGAACCGCGAACATCAGCCTGTCCCCCCCACCGTCATCTCGGCGATGCGCAGCGTGGCCTGGCCGGTGCCGACCGGGACGCCTTGGCCATCCTTGCCGCAGACGCCGGTCTTGACGTCGAAGTCGCCGGCGATCATGTCTATCTTCATGAGGATGTCGATGCCGTTGCCGACCAGGGTCGCGCCGCGCAGTGGCGTGGTCACGCGACCATTCTCGATCAGGTAGCCCTCGGCGACGCCGAACACGAAGTTGCCGCTCGCCGGCTCGACCTGGCCACCGGCCAGGCTCTTGGCGTAGAAGCCCCGCGGCGTCGCCGCGATGATCTCGTCGGGCGACGCTCCGCCGGGCGCGATGTAGGTGGTCGTCATGCGCGGGATCGGCACGTGACGAAAGGATTGGCGGCGACCGTTGCCGGTGGGCTGGGCGCCCGCTTCGCGGGCCCGCAGCCGGTCGTACAGGTAGCCGGTGAGGCGGCCGTCCTCGATCACCAGCGTCTTCTGCGTCGGCACGCCTTCGTCGTCAAAGGCCTGCGAGCCCCAGCCGTTCGGGATGGACCCGTCGTCGTAGGCGCTGACGATCGGCGCCGCGACGACCTCGCCGAGCTTGCCCTCGTAGACGCTCGCGCCCTTGGCGATGGCGTCGGCCTCGAGGCCATGACCGCAGGCCTCGTGAAAGAGGGTGCCACCGAAGCCGTTGGCCAGCACCACGGGCATGGCGCCCACGGGCGCCGGCTTGGAGCCGAGCATGACGTGCGCCTTCTCGGCCGCGGTGACCGCCACGGTGCGAGCAGTGGCCTCGTCAACGAGCTCGAACCCGGCACTGCCGCCGACGGTCTCGTGCCCCGTCTGGATCACGTCGCCGCGCCGCGCCACCACCTGAGCTGTGAACCGGGTACGCGTACGGTCGTCGAACACGAGGTCGCCGAGCGAGTTGGCGATCAGGACTCTCTGGCGCGTGTCGCCGTAGCCGACGATGGCCTGGACGATCTCGGAGCCGGCGCTTCGCGCCGCCTCGTCGCCGGCCCGGACCAGCTCGGCCTTGCGCGCGATGGCGACGTTCGACGGCGGCATGAGGACGGGATGACGGGAGGGATCGCTGCATACGGCGCCGAGGTCGACGACCTCCGGCCCGCCGGCGCCGGCGGTGACCGCCGCGGCCACGGCGTCGGCGGCCGCGATGAGCCCGGCCTCGTCGACAGCGTCGCTATAGGCGTAGTAGGTGTGCTCCCCGGACAGCAGGCGCACGGCGGCGCCCAACTCACGGCCGCCGCTGGTCTGCTCGATGCGGCCGTCTTCAAGACGCAGACCCAGGCTCTCGCGGTCTTCGAGGTACACCTCGGCGAAGTCGCCGCCTCGGCTGAGCGCGCGGGTGATGGTCGCCTGCAGAAGCCCGGGATCGAACGTGAGCAGATCCATCAGCCCGTCTCCAGGAGCGCGCGACGCACGGCGTCCGCCAGTCTCTCGAGCGTGGCCACGTCCGGATCGGCCGCGTCAAGAGCGTGCACGCTGCCGTCGGACAGGCCCAGCTGGACGGCCGGCCGTGGGGACGCCCCGCCGCGGCGACGCCACAAGACGAGACCGGCGACCGCTCCGGCGGCGAGGGCGGCGGCGGCGACGTAGCGTGACCTCATCGGGGGCCGTCCTCGACGGGGTACGCGTCGCCCAAGCAAGTGCGCAGGTCAAAGAGGAGCAGGCCGACGGCCGGCTGAAGACCGGTGACCGCAACGATGCGGTGCCCGTGCGCGGCGACGATCGCGACAGAGCCAGACTCGCCGGGGACGATGGCGTGGTCGAGCGGCGCGTCGCCGCAGGTGGCTGCGCGCCGCGCCGCCGCGTCCCACAGGAGCGTCACCGCACCGGCGGCGTCAGCCGCGACCGGCCCGGGACCCGCCGCGACGACCGTATCGGCGTCGTCCAGCACCGCCACCGACTGGATGTCGGTCGACACGTCGAGCAGATCGCGTATGGCGTCGTCAATGGTCAGGGGGATCTCCTTGACGTCCTGTCCTGCCCGTACAGTATCACCGCTCGACGGGGTTCTCTCACCCACGCTCCGCGAACGAGCAGAGCATCTCGCAGCGCTCGCCGCCACAGCTCATGCGGCATTCGTCCGGGGCGATGCGCACCGTACCGAGACCAGCGGTGGCGACCTCGAGGACACCCTCGAGAAACGACCGGTGCATAGCGCAGACGAGGTCGGGGTCGGCGCCGGAGAGCTCGCGGAAGGTGCAGTTGTGGACGATGACGCTGAGCGAGCGCTCGCGCCACGCGACCTCCGGCAGCAGGCCCTGCGCTTCGGCGATGGCCGTGACCAGGGCCGCCACGGCAGCCTCGTCACGAGGCGGCTCGGGCTCGCCGGCGAGGGCCCGCCGGCCTTCGGCGGCACCGGCCTCACGGCAGACGCGAAGTGCGTCGTCGCGCGTACCACCTGCGGCGAGCGCGTCGAGAGCGAGGCGCGACAGCATCTCGTACCGGCGCGGAGGGAACCCGAACGTCACGACCATGTCGCTGAGGCGGTACAGCTTGGCCGGCCGGCCGCCGCCGCCGGCGCGGCGAAAGGCGGTCGCAAGAAAACCTGCCTGCTCGAGCTTCGCGAGATGCATACGGGCGACGTTCGGGTGCAGGCCGAACTCGCCGGCCACGTCGACGACCGTGACGTCGTCGCCCGGTCGCTCGGCGATCGATCGATAGATGTGATACCTGGTGTCGTCCGCCAAGACGGCCGACAACTCGTGGTCGCGGTCCACGCACCTTCCTCTGCACGGGAGTCGTTCGCCCGATAGTATCGTCAGGCGCTTCTCCTGTAAACACGGTGCGCGTAGTGCGAATCCCCCTGGCGGGCTCCGGGTCAGGCTCCGGGCGGCGCGCCTCAGGCCTCCTCAACTCTCGATCACGAATCGAGACGCGATCGGCACCGTCGGTCGCAGCGTCGCCTCGACCGAGCAGTACCGATCCTCCGACAGCTGGATCGCCCGCTTCACCTTGGCCTCGTCGAGGTCCCCCTTGAGGTAGTAGACGATCTCGAGGGACGTGAAGCGCCTGGGGTGCTCGTCGGCCTTCTCGCCGCTGACCTCCACGCGGAACGCCTCGAGCGGCTGTCGCATCTTGCGCAGGATCGAGACGACGTCCATGCCCGTGCATCCGCCCAGAGCGATGGCGAGCAACTGCATCGGCGTCGCCCCCTGCCTCGCCTCGTCGAGCGACGAGGCGAGGTCGACACGCCCAAGCGCGGTCGTACCCTCGAACAGCAGACCCTCGCCCTTCCAGCCGACCGTCACCGGATCACTCCTCGCCATGACCTGTTTCTCCCTTCCCGCGGGCGCCGCCCACGGTCGACTCAGCTGCCTCCTCAGGTATACCGTGGGCTAAACGCGCCCGCGGACCCCACCCGTCGGCACTACACGCCCCGCTACTTCGAGGAGTCACTTTGACCATTGTGCAGGCCATCATCCTGGGTATCGTCCAGGGTCTCACGGAGTTCCTCCCCATCTCGAGCTCGGGGCACCTGCTCATCATCCCCTGGCTCTTCAACTGGCACTTCCTGCTCGAGAACCCCGGTCTCAACAAGACCTTCGACGTGGCCCTCCACCTCGGCACCTTCGTGGCCGTCGTCATCTACTTCTGGCGCGAGATCGGGCGACTGATCGCGGCGTGGGTGCGCAGCATCGCCAAACGCAGTCTTGCGGAGCCCGAAGCCCGCCTCGCCTGGCTCCTCATCGTCAGCACCATCCCCGCCGCGATCGTCGGCGTCGCCCTCGAGAGCTTCATCACGAACCAGCTCGGCAAGCCGTGGATGATCGCCGTCGCGATGATCGTGTTCGCCGGCGTCATGTACCTTGTCGACCACATCGCCAAACTCGACCGCGACCTCGAAGCGCTGACCTGGACCGACGCCATCCTCATCGGTATCGCCCAGGCCCTGGCGCTGCTGCCGGGCGTGTCGCGCTCGGGGATCACCATGATGACCGGCCTCGTGCTGCGCCTCGACCGCGAATCGGCGGCGCGCTACTCCTTCCTCCTCAGCATCCCCGTCATCGGCGGCGCGGCGGCCTTCAAAGGCCTCGAGGTCGCGAAGGACGGTCTGCCCGCCGGAACAGCGATGCCGTTCGCGGTCGGCATGGTGTCGGCGGCGATCAGCGGCATCGCGGCCATCTGGTTCGTCCTCGCTTACCTCAAGCGCCACAACTTCAACCTCTTCGTGGTCTACCGGATAGTCTTCGGCGTGGCCATCCTCATCCTGATCGTGACCGGGGTGCGGTCGGGCATGGGCATCTGATTCGTATAGAATCCAGGGCCAAGCGTCCCCAGGCCCAGCGACCAGGAGTCATCGGTGCGCGACCTCTCTCGCGGTGACCGCGGCAAAGAAGTCCTCGACGTCCAGACCCGCCTGCGCGGGCAGGGCTTCGAGCTGGGTCGGGAAGGCGTCGACGGCTTCTTCGGCCCCAGCACGGAGCTCGCGCTGCGTTCGTTTCAGCAGCAACGCGGGCTGCTCGTGGACGGCCGCGTCGGCGCCAACGCGTGGCGTGAGCTCGTCGAGGCCGGGCACGCCCTCGGCGACCGGCTCCTCTACTTGCGCGAGCCCCCGTTTCGCGGCGATGACGTGCTGGAGCTGCAGGTCAAGCTCAATCTGCTGGGCTTCAACGCCGGCGCGGAGCGCGGCGTGCACGATGACGACGTGGAGCGCGCCGTACTCGATTTTCAGCGCAACGCCGGCCTGCCGCTCGACGGTATCGTCGGCGAGAGCACGATCCTGAAGCTCGCCGCACTGCGCAAAGCGGAATCAGGTCGTGAGGGCAAGAAGATCCCCGAGCGTGACGGCGGCTACGTTGACGCGCGCAGCCTCATTGGTCAGTCGGTCACGGTAGACCCCGGACACGGCGGCAGCGACACTGGCCACGTCTCCGCCGGCGGACTCGCCGAGAAGGACGTCGCTCTCAGCCTCGGGCTGCGCGTCGCGGAGCTTCTGCGCGCCGAAGGCTGCCGCGTGCACCTCACGCGTGAGACTGACGAGCGCGTGCCGCTCTACACTCGAGCGGACGCCGCGAACGCAGCCGCCTCGACGTACTTCGTTTCGCTGCACTGCAATGCCAACGAGTCGCCGGCGGCCCGCGGCGGCGCCGGCTACTACTTTCAACGCAGCCACTACTACTCGGAGCACGGCCGCCGCCTCGCCGGTTACATCGGCGGGCGCATGGAGGCGGCCGGAGCACCCTGGATCGGGCGCTTCGGGCGCAACTACGGGCTGCTGCGCGAGACGCGAGGTATCGCCCTCCGGATCGAGCCCCTCTTTCTCACCAGCCCCGACGACGAGGCTCTGGCGCGCCGGCCCGAGCACATCGAGACGCTGGCGCGCGCGCTTGTCGGCGGTCTTGCCGACTACCTCGCGCGCACCGGGCAGGAGGAGCAGACCCTTTGACCGCGTCCGGCGGAGACCCTCGCTTCGACCTCACCGTGACCCAGGCCCAGCGTCTGCGCGAGCTCGGCGCCGCCGGCGCCACACTCGCCGAAACGTACGCCGATACCGCCACCCGCGACGCTGAGTTCAAGCGTGTCGAAGCCCTGCTCACACGGGAGGGGCGGGTCGCACTCCAAGCGCTGCGCGCCGGCAGCCGCATCCCCAAGCTCCCCGAGCTCGAGGCCCGCCTCGCGGAGGCGCTCGTCGGCGCCGGGTTCGTGCGCGTCACGACCCCATCGATCATCCGCGGCGACGCGCTCGTCAAGATGGGCATCGAGCACGGCCACCCGCTCCGCGACCAGGTGTTCTGGCTGGACGACGGACGCTGCCTGCGACCGATGCTGGCACCGAACCTCTACACACTCCTGCGTCGTCTGGGGCGAATCTGGACCAAGCCGTTCGGGATCTTCGAGATCGGCCCGTGCTTTCGCCGCGACTCAAAGGGCGCCAGCCACCTCAACGAGTTCACGATGCTCAATCTGGTGGAGCTCGGCCGGCCGGCCGGCGAGTGCCGGCCGCGACTTGAGGAACTCGCGGGTCTCGTCATGAAGGCCGCCGGCATCGACGACTTCGCCCTGGTCGTCACCGAGTCCGAGATCTACGGGGCCATGATCGACGTCGAGGTAGGGGGCGTCGAAGTCTGCTCGGCCGGGATGGGTCCGCACCGACTCGACGGCAACTGGGGGATCGTCGACCCATGGGTCGGTCTCGGCTTCGGTGTCGAACGCCTGCTCGCGGCCCGCGAGGGCTACCCCAACATCGAGCGCGCCGGTCGCAGCCTCAGCTACGTCGACGGTGTGCGCCTCACCATCTGACCCACGCGCCAGGTCTGACCCGCGCGCCGGAGCGAACGCGCGAGGGGCGGGCCACCGGCCCGCCCCTCGCATCGCTGCCAGCTGTCGGCGGGCTTACTTGCCCAGCAGCGCGTCCATCTTCTTGACGCCGTCGTTGGCGTCCTCGGCGTAGGCGTCGGCGCCGATCTGGTCGGCCCAGCGCTGCGTGCAGGGGGCGCCGCCGACGACGGTCTTGTACGGCAGGCCGCCCTCCTTGACCATCTTGATCACCTTGCGCTGCTCCTCCATCGTCGTCGTGAGCAGGGCGCTCATGCCGATGATGTCGGCGTTCATCTCCTTGGCGCGCTCGATGAAGGTCGCGGCGGAGACGTCGCGGCCCAGGTCGGTGACCTCGTAGCCGTTGGCCTTGAGGTAGGCGATGACGATCGCCTTGCCGATGTCGTGCACGTCGCCCTGCACGGTGCCGAGCACGATGCGACCCTTGGCCTCGGCGGCCTCGCCCTCGAGGGCGGCGTTGGTGACCTCGGTGGCGCCGGCCATCGCGTCGGCGCTCATCATCAGTTCGGGGAGGAAGACCTCGCCGCTCTCGAACAGCTCGCCGACCTCCTGGATGCCCTTGACGAAGCCGTTCTGCATGATGTCGGCCGGAGCGATGCCTTGGGCGAGAGCGCGCGCGGCGACCTCCTCGGACGCTGCCCTGTCGGCGTTGATGATGCTGTCGGCTGCTTCTTGGTAGATGCCTTCTGCCATGACCCTGGACTCCTCCCAACGTTGCTCACAACGGTTACCGCGCAGCTAGGTATGGCGGGCGCACGAGGAAGGGCGGCAGACTCCGCAAGCCAGAGGGGAGACTCGACCGGATCACACCGGCGGGCACTACCCCAAACGCCCTCCCAAAGAGCGCGCCGGGAGTATATCAGCAGAACGAACAAGCGGCCACACAAACGCGAACACGCGGCCACACAAACGCACAGACGAAGTGGTCTGCGCGTCCGGGCAGGCGCCGCGGTGCCGGCCCGAGGGCGCTTCGCCGCACGGCCCGTGCTAGCATCGCGGCGTGAGATACTACGGTGCCGTCATCCGTCCCCCGAGCGAAGCCAGCAGCCTGATCGTGCAGGTCGCGTACGGCTGCTCGAACAACACCTGCGACTTCTGCGGCACCTACCTCGACAAGCCGTTCGCGGTGCGCCCGTTCGACGAAGTGGTCGAGGACGTCACGGGCCTCCCGGCGAGCGTCCGCCAGCGCGTGACCCGCGTCTTTCTCGCCGACGGCGACGCCATGGCACTCAGCGCGCGCAAGCTCGACGCGATCCTCGACCTCCTCCACCGCGCCCTGCCCAACCTTGAGAGGGTGAGCAGCTACGCCAACGCCCGCAACCTCCTCGCCAAGAGCGTGGGTGAGCTCGCGGCCTTGCGTGAGCGCGGCATCGAGCTGCTGTACCTTGGCCTCGAGTCCGGCGACGACCAGACCCTGGCGAGCGTCCACAAAGGCATGACCGTCGCCGAGCAGATAGAGGGGTGCCGGCGCGCCTCGGACGCCGGCCTGCAGCTCTCGGTCACGGCGATCCTCGGCTTGGCCGGGCGGGAGCGCTCGCTCATCCACGCCGCCGCCACCGGCGAAGCCCTGTCGCTGATCGACCCGGAGTACATCGGCATCCTGACGCTGATGCTCCCGCCGGGCACCGCGATGGAGCGCAAGGTCGCGACCGGCGAGGTCGTGCTCCCGGACTCCATCGGAATGCTGCGCGAGCTCCGCGAGATCGTCGCGAACCTGACCGTCACGGACTGCCTCTTTCGCTGCAACCACGCCTCGAACTACCTGCCGGTGGGCGGGCGCCTGCCGCAGGACAAGGCGAACATCATCGCCGCCCTCGACAAGGTGCTGCGGGCCCCGGAGTCGGTGCAGCTTCGGCCCGAGAGCTGGCGTCTGCTCTAGCGGCGCGGCGCGGCGCGGCTCGGCTCAGAGGTCGTGCAGGTGCGAGCCGAACCCGCGCTTGAAGTGCGTCGCCGCGTACTTCTGCAGCTTCCACTCCGGGATGCGGCACTGCGGGCACGCCTGCGCGTACCACTTGTTGCGCAGCCACCGCGAGGCGCGGCTCGTCTTGGAGTCGTGCACCACCATGTGCTTGCCGCAGTGGGTAACCACGACGGCGTAGGAGCCGCGCTCCTCGAACTCCTTGATGCCGTGCAGGATGCCTCGCCGCGAGGGCCACAGCTTCATCTTCTCGACGAGGCGGAAGAGCGGGACCTGCTTGCGGTAGTACCGCGCCTTGTTGGGGTCGGTGGGCATCGGGGCGCCCAGTCTACCACGGCTGATCCGTCCGGCCGCCGCCAGAGAGGCAGGATGAGCGCGCTCGAACGTCGAACGTATCATCCCCGTCCCACACCGACCCGAGGTGGCCCATGACCCGATGCGACGCAGCAGGCCGCGGCCGCACTCTCCCGCTGCTGCTCATCGCGGGCGCGTTCGCCGTAGTCGTGTCCGCCGCCCTGCTCGCCGCCTGCGGCGGCTCGAGCGGCGGCGGCACCCCCGAGCCCGGCGCGACGTTCACGGCAACGGCGAGCCCGTCGGCTTGGCCGACTGCGTCGCCGTCGCCCTCCACCTCTCCCCCGGCCTCTCTCACCACGCTGACTCTCTACTTTCTGCGCAATGGGGAACTGGGCGTGGCCCAGCGCATCCGCCCTTCAAGCAGTGCGCCCGCGACCGCGGCGGTCAGAACTCTCCTCCGTGGTCCGTCGGCGTCTGAAGCCGCCGCCGGGCTGTCCTCCGACATCCCCGACGGCACCCGTCTGAACGGTCTCACCCTGAGCGGCGGCACGGCCACAGTCGACCTGTCGTCGGAGTTCGCGACCCCCGCCGCCAACGCGCGGGCCGCAGCGCGAGTGGCCGAGGTGGTCTACACCGTCACCCACTTCACGACGGTGCGCCGTGTCGAGATCCTGGTCGACGGCACGCCCCTCACCGAGATACCCAGCGGCGGCACCGAGGGATCGCCGGATCCGCTGCCCATCGACGCCATACAGCGTCGGGGGGCGCCGTGGTCATCGTTCGAGCCGCCGATCTTCGTCGAGAGCCCGGGAGTGGGAGCGCATCTGAACAGCCCGTTCGAACTCAGCGGTACCGCCAGCGTGTTCGAGGGCACGTTCACCGCCCGGCTGGCAGACGGTAGCGGCCGGCGTATCGTGAGCGTCACCGTGCAAGCGTCGCGCGGGGCTCCCGGCCGCGGCCGCTTTCGCACGCAGATCGCCTACTCCAGCGCGGCCGCCCACGGCACGCTGATCGTCTACACCCAGTCGACGGAAGACGGCTCGCGCCAGAACGTCGTCCGCATCCCGGTCACGTTCTCAGGTCAGTAGCCGGCCGCGACCTCGCGCCGCGGCTACCCGGGCGAGCAACGCCGTCGCTGCCACAGAGGCGTCACGTACCAGATCGTCACCACCCAGCCGGCGATCAGCCCTCCGAGCAGCGCCGCCCACGCCTGGTCGAAGAGCATGTCCGTCACCACGAACACAACCAGAGAGATGGCGCCGGCGAGAAAACCGGACCCCACCAGCACCAGCCGATTGAACCAGAAGAGCATGCGTTCCTTGTCGTACTCGCGAAAGCGCAGGCGGTGGTTGGCGGAGGGCGCCATGAGCATGATCGTGCCCACCGCGGTACAGAGGAAGGCGGCGAAGTAGGCGTCGCGGTCGACGCGGTCAAGAAGGTCGAAGCGCGTCAAAAACGGCAGGCTGAGCAGGAAGGCGAACAGCACCTGCGCCCCGGGCAGGACGACGCGGATCTCGTTGAGGAGCTCGATCAGCTCGCGGTCGACGCGCTCCTTGCGATCCTCGACCATGTCCCCTCCCGGCAGACGCGCCGCGCACAGCTCCGGCCGCTCGCCGCGCCACGCCTCCGTGGGCCGGAACAAG
>JBBQFA010000009.1:0-21649 GCA_038321515.1 Thermoleophilia bacterium
TGCGCTGGGCCTGTGCGCGAAGGGCTTCTTCAACCGGGTGTGAGGCGGGCGCAGAGGAAGGAGAGTCGAGAGCGCATGGAGACATCGAGACAAGAGGAGCCCTCGAGCAGCTCCGTAGCCGCAGCAGTCGCCGTCGTCGGAGCCGGCCTGACCGGCGCCAGCTGGGCCGGCCTTTTTGCCGCCGCCGGCCTTGAGGTGCGCCTCTACGACGTGGACGAGACTCGCCTGGCCGACGCCGCCGAGCGCGCCGCTGCCGCGGCGCGCTACCTCGCGGAGCACGGCCTCGCGCCGGCTGCCGCCGTCGAGACGGGGCTCTCGCGCCTCCTGACCACCGCTGACGCGGAGGAGGCGCTCACCGGCGTGAGCCTCGTCCAGGAGTGCGTGCGCGAAGACCTGGCGCTCAAGCGTGAGGTCTTCGCGCTCATCGACGCCGTGGTGCCGCCCGAGGCGCTCATCTGCACCAGCTCCTCGGGACTCTCGATCAGCGACATCCAGACGGCGGCGGCGCGGCCGCGGCGCTGCCTCGCCGCGCATCCGTACAACCCGCCGCACCTGGTCCCGCTCGTCGAGCTGGCTCCGGGCGCCTTGACCGCGCCCGAGGCGATGCGCCGTGCCCACGACTTCTACGCCGCCGTGGGCAAGGAGCCGGTGACCCTGACGCGCGACCTGCCGGGCTACATCGCGAACCGCCTCTCCGCAGCGCTCTGGCGCGAAGCGGTCGACCTGGTGGTGCGCGGCGTCGCCAGCGTCGACGACGTCGACCGCGCCGTCTGCTACGGCCCCGGTCTTCGCTGGGCGGCGATGGGACCGCATCTGCTTTACGACCTGGGCGGCGGCGAGGACGGCATCCGCGGGCATCTCGAGCACCTCTCCGGCGTCAAGGAGGGCATGCTGCGCGACCTGGCCAGCTGGACCGAGTTCCCCCCGGCGACCGGCGAGGCCCTCGTTGACGGTCTGGACGTCGAGAAGGGCGGCCGGTCGTACGAAGAGCTGGTGGCCGAGCGCGACGCACTGCTCGTGGCCTACCGGCTGGCTCGCGGACCTCAGCGGCGCTGGTAGCGAGTCGAGCACTTGACCTCGCGCGACGTCTTGGCGCGCTCCGTGGCGACGACGAGCCCGCTCCCGGAATGAAGACCTGGTGGCGGAGACTCGGGTGGCCGACGTTGGCGCTCTGCGTGGTGCTTCTGCTCGCTGTCGCCTTCGCCGTCGGCGTGCTGCTCTCTCACTCCGACAGGCCGCCGTCAACCGGGGAGCGGCCCGGGGAACTGGCCGGTAGCGCCGGGTCTGACGCTGCGGACTCCGATCATGGGCTCATCGTGTTCGACGGCTGCTCCTTGGTGGACGACGCGGGCGTGCCGCGCGCCGCCAGAATGCCGGAGCAGGTCATGGCTTTGCTGCCGCCCGACCTCGCGATGCGCAACCTCGGCGTCGGCGGGCAGACCACCGGCATGATGGCGGCCGACGCCGCCGTTGAGGTCGACCCCTTGTTCTCGGAGGCGCGCGACCACAACGTCCTCGTGGTATGGGAGGGCACGAACGACCTCGCCTACGGCACGACGCCGCCCCTGAACGCCGCGCAGGCGTACCGGAACCTTGCGGCTTATTGCCGGGCGCGCCGCAAAGCCGGCTTCACGGTCGTCGTCTGCACCGTCCTGCCGCGCCAGGGCTCGGCGCGTTTCTCGGTCGCGCGCGATGCGCTGAACGCCGAGCTGCGCACCCACTGGAGGCGCTTCGCCGACGCGCTCGCCGACGTCGCCGCCGACCCGACAGTCGGTCCCGCCGGCGCCGAGCTGGACACTGCGTACTACCGCGACACCGTGCATCTCACGCCGGCCGGCTACGGCATCGTCGCGCGCGTCATCGCCGCCGCCGTACGCCGCGTTCTCTGACGCCGAGGCGGGGCGGCTCGCGCCCATTGCGTCGCGGCTGCGCGCCGGAGTTGCCGCGGATACGCCACGCGCAGGTGCGCCAGAGCTGCCCTCAGAAACTCGGAGCGGCGGCCGGCGCAGCGGGCGCCGCCGTGGGTGCCGACGTCAGACCCAGCACCCGTGCGGCCACACCGCGCAGGGTTGCCGCCCCGTACTTCCCGCTCTCGTGCCCGCCGGTCAGGATGACGAGGGTGAAGACGACGCCGCGGCGCTCAAGCCGGCAGGCTTCGTGCACGACCGCGCCCCCTCCCACCGGCATGTAGCCGCCTTTGAAGAAGACGCGCCAGCCGGCCGGCTCCGCGACCTCCGGGACGCCCCACTTGTGCTCGGGCGTGATGTGCGAGAACAGGTAGCGCACCCAGTCGCGGTATTCCGCCGGCACCAGCGTGTCCATGGTGGAGAAGAGGAGCGCCTGGTCGAGCGCCGTGATGCGCGCCAGCGCCCAGTCGCGCCCGACGGCGAAGTGCGTCATGCCGACGAGGGCGGCGAGGTCGCGCAGGCCCTGAGCGCCGACGACCTTGTAGGTGGCCGACGCGGCGGCGTTGTCCGAGATGACGATCATGCGCGCCAGCTGGGTGCGCGTGGCGTCGCTGATGGCGCGATGCGTGCGCAGGTAGCGCACGAGCATCATGGCCTTGACGATGCTCGCCGAGGCGAACTGCCCGTTGAGGTTGCAGCCGTAGACGCGGCCGCGGTCGTCGATCACGGCGAGGCCGGCAGCGCCGCGCCGTTGCTTGAGCCACCCGATCGCGTCGTCGACGGCGGAGCGCTGCGGGAAGATGGGGAGGACCCGCAGCCGCGCCGACGTCGCCGACGTCTGCGGCAGGCCGACTTCGTCCACGGTCTCGATGTGAAAGCGGTAGTCGCCGGGAGCGAGGCTGCAGCGGAAGGTGTAGGCGAGATCTGCGCCGGTGGGTACTGGGGTGGGGAGCGGGGAGGAGCGCACGACGCCGCCGCCCGGACCAGTGATGACGACCGTCACGGTCGCCGTCGCCGACGCCTGGTCGTCCACGCGGTAGGTCAGGGTCGCACGCGAGCCCTGGACGACCACTGCGTCTCCCAGTGCCGTGGTGACCGGCCCGGGCGTGGCTGCCGCGGGCCGGGCCGTCGCCGGCATCGCTCCCGTCGGAGCCGAGGCGCCCTGCGCCGCCGCCGGGAGAGCGCGCGCGGAGACGCACGCGAGCGCCGCGCCTGCGAGCACGAGCGCCAGGAGGGTCGAGCGCCATCGGCCTGCTATCATCGCCTCCTCCTTCGTCCCTTGTGCTGCCGTCTGCGCTATCCTACGCCGACGCGCGCCCACGAAAGGACACCGGTGAACGGCATCGCGAACCTGCTCTACCTCGTCGTCATGATCTACGCTTGGCTGATCGTCGCCCGGGCCGTTCTCTCGTGGGCCCAGCTCAGGCGCGGCACCGCGATCTATCGCGTCAACGCCGTGCTGGTCCAGGTGACCGAGCCGTACCTCGGCCTGTTCCGCCGCGTGCTGCCCGTGGCGCGCATCGGCGGTGTCGGCATCGACTGGAGCTCGGTGGTCGCCCTGGTCGTCCTGCTCGTCGTTCTGCAGGTCCTGGGCCGCCTCTAGGCCGAGGGCCAAGGACTGCCAAGACGGCCGGGCCGTGCGGCTCGAGCTCGTCACACTCATGATCGTCTTCACGCCGGCCTTCTGGCGGCGGTAGGACGCGCCGGACACTTGCAAGCGATTCGCTGATTTGTAACTATTGCGGCGCAGGCTTTCAAAGTCATCTGACCGAGAGAGCTCCTTCACGAAAGTGAGGCCGGCACCATGGACCCCACCGAGTTCCGCGCCCCCGAGGCCGGCAGGATCGTCAGCTGCCCCGAGGGCTACGCCGCCTTCGTGCCCGCGTCCCTGCCGCCGAAGCTGACCTACAGTCCCGAGCTCGTGCTCGCGCTGTCGCGCGCCGACGCCGCGCTCGGCGAGCTCAGCGGGGTCGGCGGCGAGCTGCCCGACCCGCAGCTGCTCGACGCCTCGTTCAAGCGCCAGGAGGCACTCTGCTCGTCGCGCATCGAGGGCGCCGACGTGAGCCTCTCCGACCTCTATCTCGACCAAGTCGGCGCCGCGCGGCAGAGCGTGCCCCGCGACCATCTGCGCGAGGTGCGCAGCTGCATCTCGACGCTGCGCTTCGGCGTCGAGATGCTGCGCGAAGAGCCTCTCTCACTCGACTTCATCCGCGCCCTGCACGAGCGCCTGCTGCGCGGCGAGGTGGGCATGGCGCGCACGCCGGGCGAGTTTCGCACCTCTCAGAACTGGCTCGGCCCGCCCGGCGCGACCCTGGCTACCGCGACGTATGTGCCGACGCCGATATCCGAGCTGCCCGAGGCGCTTGCCGCTTTCGAGGCGTTCATGCAGGAGCGTGGGAGGCTGCCCGACCTCGTCCAGTGCGCGATGCTGCACGCCCAGTTCGAGACCATCCACCCGTTCGTCGGCGGCAACGGCCGCCTCGGCCGGCTGCTCATCACCCTGTTTCTGATCGAGCGCGGACGTCTGACGCGCCCGCTGCTCTATCTCTCCGCCTTCTTCGAGGGGCATCGCGACGAGTACTACACGCTGCTGCAACGCGTGCGCACGCACAGCGAGTGGGTGCCCTGGCTGACGTTCTTCGCCGTCGGCGTGCGCGAGACCGCCGATCGCGCGGCACGCCAGGCGCGGGCGCTGATCCGCCACTACGAGCGTGACCGGGAGAAGGTCAGGGGGCACGCGCTCAGGCTGGCCGACGAGCTGTTCCGCACGCCCTGCATGACGGTACCCGAGGCGCAGCGCGTGCTCGACGTGACCAACCCGACCGCGCGCCGCGCCGTCCGCGAGCTCGAGGCCAAGGGGCTGCTCGCGGAGTGGGACGAGAAGCGCTGGCCGCGGGTCTATCTGGCGTCGCACGTCCTCGACGCCGTCCTTGCCCCGGTCGAGGACCTTCGCAGTCTCCCCGGCGCCGAAGCGCAGGGCGCGGTGCTCAAGTCCGGCGCCACGCAGCGGGATGAGGCGCCGGTACGCCGCGCCGACCGGCTCATGGCGGAGGCCATGTCGATCATCGACGCGGCGCGCGAGCAGGGTGTGAAGCTTCGCCTGACCGGCGGGCTGGCCATCCGTCGCTATTGCACCGACCTCGACTTCATGGAGCGCGAGTACTCCGACATCGACGTCATCGGCCTCTCGGACCAGAGGAAGGAGATGCATCCGGTGTTCCAGGGGCTGGGGTACGTGGAGAACCGCTACGTGACCCAGGCGACCGACGCCGGCCAGCTGCAGTACATCAAGGCCGAGGCGCTCGAGGGCATGAAGGCGGAGGCGGCGGCGGAGGCCGCCGGCGAGCGCAGCGCCTACGAGCCGCCGCTCGTCGACCACGTCGACATCTTTCTCGACGTGATGCGCATGGACCACGACGTCGACGTGCACGACCGCCTTGAGATCGACGACTACGCGATCTCGCCGGCCGACGCCTTCATCGCCAAGATGCAGATCGGCAAGATCAACCAGAAGGACGTCCACGACGTCATCGCTCTGGTCAAGGACGTCCCGCTGCGCGACGCGGACGACGACGCCTCGATCGACATGCTCCACATCGCCGAGGTGTGCTCCAAGGACTGGGGCCTCTACCAGGACATCACGACCAACATCGACATCGCGCTGGCCATGGTCGACGACTACGGCCTCACCGAGGCGCAGCAGGACCGGGTGTACGCGCGGCTTGCGGCGGTGAAGGAATCGGTCGAGGATGCAAGCAAGAGCCTGGGCTGGCGCCTGCGCGCCACCGTCGGCGAGCGCGTGGCGTGGCGGCGTGAGATCGAAGACACGGAGGGCACGCAGGTGATCGCGCCGGAGTGGGACTGGCGGCGCGACCTGGGTTGAGGTCTGCGAGGGGTGCCCCGCGATGCCGACGGGGCGACACGAGCAAAGGGGGCAGCGGATGACCGGCATGGTCCCGCAGGACGTGTACGAACTCACGGGGGTCGCCGATCCGCGGCTCTCGCCGGACGGGACGACCGTGGCCTACGTCGTCGTCACGATCGACGAAGAGGCCAACGAGTATCGCAGCGCGATCTGGCTGGTGGCGGCCGACGGGTCATCCGCGCCGCGCCGGTTCACCACCGGCGAGAAGGCCGACGCCGACCCGCGCTGGTCGCCTGACGGCGCGCAGCTCGCGTTCACCTCGAACCGCGCCGACAAGGCGACGCAGCTCTACGTGATGCCGGTGGCGGGCGGCGAGCCGCGTAAGCTCACGAGCCTCAAGGAGGACGTGACGCAGCCGGAGTGGTCACCCGACGGCGGGACGATCGCCTTCGTCTCGCGAGTGCGCGACGCCGCCTACGAGGAAGAAGACGACAAGCGCCGCCGGCCGCGCCGCTTCACGCGGCTGCAGTACAAGCTCGACAGCGTCGGCTGGACCGGCGACCGGCCGCAGCACCTGCTCACCGTCAAGGCCGACGGCTCCGGCGAGCCGGTCCAGCTCACCAGCGGCGACTACGAGGACTCGTCGCCGGCGTGGTCACCGGACGGCGCGCAGCTGGCCTTCATCTCGGCGCGCCACCCCGACTGGGACCTGGAGATGGTCAACGACGTGTACCTGGTCGCCCCCGCCGGCGGAGAGCCGCGGCGGCTCACGCAGGGCGGCGGCTCGTTCAGCGGCGTCTCGTGGTCGCCCGACGGGGAGCGGTTGGCCGCGCAGCGCTACCCGGCGGTGTTCGACGACCCCGTGCACACGCAGATCGTCGTCGTCGACGCGACGACGGGCGACGAGCGTCTGCTCACCACGGCGCTCGACCGTAACTGCGGCACCTACCCGCAGCTCCGCGAGCCGATCTGGGCCGACGAGGAGATCGTGTTCGCGGTCGAGGACCACGGCGCCACGCACGTGTACCGGGTGACTGCCGACGGCGACCGCGCGCCCGAGCTGGTCGTGGGCGGCGAGCGCACGGTGACCGGGCTGGATGTCGCCGCCGACCGGCTCGTGTATGCGGCGAGCGAGCCCACGCAGCTGAGCGAGCTGTACGCGGGCGGGGTGCTCGCAGACGCCGCCCGCGCCTCGGCTGCGGCCGCCGCCGGTGCCGCGCCGCCGGCCGCCGGGCGGCGCCTCACGCACGTCGGCGACGCCTTCGCCGCCGGCCGCGAGCTGGTCGGCGTCGAGCGCTTCACCGCGGGGTCGAGCGGCGGCGCCGAGGTCGATGCGTGGGTGATGCGGCCGGCCGGCTTCGAGCCGGACAAGAAGTACCCGACGCTGCTCAACATCCAAGGCGGGCCTTACAGCCAGTACGGCGCGGCGTTCTTCGACGAGTTCCAGGTGTACTGCGCCGCGGGGTACGTCGTCCTGTTCGCCAATCCCCGAGGCTCGTCCGGCTCGACCGAGGAGTGGGCCCGGGCGATCCGCGGCCCCGGCGCGGCCGGCCCGGGCTGGGGCTCGGTCGACTACGACGACTGCCTGGCCGTCGTTGACGAGGCCGAGCGCCGCTTCGACTTCATCGACGGCGACCGCCTCGGCGTGATCGGCGGCTCGTACGGCGGCTACATGGCCTCGTGGATCGTCGGTCACACCGACCGCTTCAAGGCCGCCGTCTCCGAGCGCGCCGTCAACAACTTCGACTCGCAGTGGGGCTCGAGCGACTTCGGCTGGGACTTCAAGGGCTACCTGGGCACGTTCCTCTACGAGGACGTGGCGGCGTATCTCGAGGTCTCCCCGTCGACCTACGCCGAGAACATCCATACGCCGCTGCTGATCCTGCACTCCGAGAACGACCTGCGCTGCCCGGTGGAACAGGGGGAGCACCTCTTCGTGACCCTCCGCCTGCTCAAGCGCCCCGTCGAGATGGTGCGCTTCCCGGAGGAGTCGCACGAGCTGACCCGCTCCGGCAGCCCCGTGCACCGTGTGCAGCGCTTCGAGATCGTGCTCGAGTGGTTCGACCGGTACCTGAAGCCCTGAGGCGCCTCGCGCTCATCGCGCTCGCCCTGTTGGCCGCGGCGGTGTGGGCTGCCGCGGCGCCGGTTTTCGCGTCGGCGCGGCCCCCCGCCCGATGGGTCGCCGTCTCGGTGGCCACGCTGTGGGTGAAGCCGGGGCTCGCGCGTCCCGTGGACGCGCCGGCGTGCGCCTCGCCTGCCGACCCGCGCGCCTGGGTGGCGAGCATGACGACGACCCAGAAGCGCTGGCTCGTCGGCAAGCTCGAGACGCAGGCGCTGTACGGCGACAAGGTGTACGTGCTGGCGACGTCCGGCGCCTGGTCCAGGGTCGCCGTGGCCGGGCAGCCCACCCCGCGTGGCCACTGGGGCTACCCGGGCTGGCTGCCGACCAGGCAGCTGACCGCGACGGCGCCGATCGCCGCGCCGCGGACCGCCGTGGTCCGGCGGCCGACGGCTCGGCTTTGGCGGTCCTCGGACCTGGCGGGGCGCGTGCTCCAGCTCTCCTACGGCACGCGCTTGCAGGCTGTGACCTGGACCCCGGACGCCGTCGAGGTCGTCCTCCTCGACGGCCACCACGCCTTCGTGCGGCGCGCGGATGTGGCGCTGCACGCGCCCGGCGCCCCGTGGCCGGCGCTCACCGGGGCCAAGCTGGTGGCCGAAGCCAAGCGGTTCCTGGGCGTGCAGTACCTATGGGCCGGCACCTCGGGCTTCGGCTTCGATTGCTCGGGCTTCACGTACTCGGTGTACCGGGCTCTCGGGGTGACGATCCCTCGAGACGGCGCACCACAGGCGGAGGTCGGCCGTCGGGTCGCCTCACGCGGCGCGCTGCGGCCCGGCGACCTCGTCTTCTTTCGCGTCGCGCCGAGCGCGATACACCATGTCGGCCTCTACGTCGGTGACGGCAGAATGATCCACGCACCCGCCACTGGCCTCCCCGTCGCCATCGTCTCGATCCTCGCCGAGCCCTACGCCGGCGAGTTCGCCGGCGGACGCCGCTTCACGCCCTGACCACCCTCCATCGGGTACGGTGCCGCAGGCTTGCCGAAGTCTCGCTCGAGCGCAACGTGGATAGCGGACCTCGGTCGATCCCGTTTCCTGCGGGCCTTACTGTGAAATGACCAAGGCGTGAGTGTCACCGTGCTCCGTCAAACGATCCCCGATCCCGGGAGGGACATCATGGCCGACGATCATCTGCCGAATGTGTACGTGCGGTTCCGCGAGAGTTACCCAGGCGTGTCCAAGGCGCTGGACGGTCTGGGGGAGGCCGTCGACGGAGCGGGTCCGCTGGACGAGCGCACCGCGCGTCTGGTCAAGCTCGGCCTCGCCGTCGGGGCGCTGGCCGAAGGGTCAGTGCGCTCGAACGCGCGCAAGGCGCTCTCTGCCGGCGCGTCGCCCGACGAGGTGAGGCAGGTCGCGATGCTGGCGATCACGACCTGTGGGTTCCCCGCCGCAATCGCCGGCGCCGGCTGGATCGACGAGGTGCTGACCGCCGAGGGGTAGAGACCGCGGGCCGGCTGGCGCCACCGCGGCCGGCCGCTTTTCCCTCGCGGGGCCGGCCGCCTCACCAGCCGATACGTCGGCCGCCGTCGCGGGCGAGCTTCTCGCGGCAGATCCTCGCGATCGCCTCGCGCACCACGCGCGCCACGAGCCAGCCTGCCGTCGTCGCGGGGCCGGCGTAGCGCAAGACGTCGCCGCGCCCGGTGCAGGCGACGACGACCGTGTCCGTCGACGTCCCGCTCGCCGGGTCGCCGTCTGGCGTCTGCACCCTCCATTCCGTGAGGGTCATGGTCTTGGCCTCGGTCGCGGTGATCACGGCGTTGACCATGGCAGACGGCGAAAGCGCGCCGTCGATCAGGAGGACGACGTTGATCGTGCCAGGCTGCTGCGGCGCCCCGGGCGCGGGCAGCTCCGTGGGTGCGGGCGGCGCTTCCGCCGTGGCCGGCGGGTCAGGCTCCATCCCGATCGGCGGCGTGACCCCCGCGCACGTGGTGTTGCTCAGGCCGACCGAGACCACCGCCGCGACCGTCAGGCCACCCAGCGACTCGACGGCGACCTGGGCGTGCTCGGTGTAGGCCGCCGTCATGAGGCCGACGAATGGCTTGGTGACGCCAAGGCCGGCGGCGAAGGCGGCGAGATCGTCCTCCGGACGCTCGCCGCAGTACTGATCGTCAACGTGCATGTTGACGATCGCCTTGGTGCGGCCGAATCCGCCGCCGACGACGGCCGAGCTCAGAACGGTGAGGTCACGCGCACTCGAGACGTGTACGGCGCGTGAGTCGATGACGACCCTCACACCGGGGATGGGCGTCTCGCTGTCTCCGCTCACGGGCGGGCCTCTCATGGGAGAACAGGACGCTCGCAATCCTAGCGTAGCCACCTCCCGGCCGTCCTTGGGCCTCTCATTGGCGCCGGCTGTCTCAGTGCGCGTCGCCCGGGTATAAGAAGGACAGAATCTGTCCTGATTTGAGAGAAGTGAGGTGGCCATGCGCGAGAGCAACGCCGCGGCGGTCGAACGGCCATCAGCTGTGGCGCGCCTGCTGGAAGGTCCGCGCTTCGAGGTGATCCCGGTGAAGGAGATCGAGCACAAGGTCGCGGACCTGCCCTTTGGCGCGACGGTCACGGTGACGGCGTCGCCGCGGCAGGGCCTGGACCGCACGCTGGACGTGAGCACCGTCCTTGCCGCCCGCGGATATCGCGTCGTGCCGCATGTGGCCGCGCGGATGATCACGGGGCGCGGCCATCTCGAGCGGCTGGTGCAGCGTCTGGACGGCGCCGGCATTCGCGAAGTGTTCGTGGTCGGCGGCGACGCGAGCCCACCGGCGGGCGGCTACGCCGACGCCGGCGACCTCCTCGAGGAATTGGCCGGATTGGCGCACCCTTTCGCGCGCATCGGCATCGGGGGGTACCCCGAGGGACATCCAACGATCTCCGACGATCTACTGCTCGAGGCGCTGCGCCGCAAGCAGCCGTTTGCCAGTCACATCGTGACCCAGATCTGTTTCGACAGCGAGGCGCTTGTGCGCTGGGTGCGGTCGATCCGCGAGGCGGGCATCGACCTCCCGGTGGTCGTCGGACTGCCCGGCGTGGTGGAGCGCCGCAAGCTCGCCGAGATCTCGCTGCAAACGGGGGTGGGCGCTTCGTTGCGCTATCTGCGCAAGAACCGGCGCCAGCTCGCCGCGCTGGCCCGCAGTCGCCGCTACGACCCTACGCCTCTCGCCACCGCCGTGGCCGACCATCTCGACGAGCCTGGTCTGGGGCTCGACGGCGTCCACCTCTTCACCTTCAACCAGGTGGCGCCGACCCGCGACTGGGTCGCGCGTCTCGGCTGAGCCGTACCGCCGAGGCACCTACGGCGTCGGCGGCCCCGCCGGCGGCTCTGCCGGCGTCCCCGTTGCCGCATTCGCAGCGGCGCCCGCCGCCCGACGCAGCGACGGCGCCGTGCCCAGCACCGATCCCAACAGGATCAGTGGCATGCCTATGGCGATTCCCAGTGTCAGCGGCTCGCTCAAGAACGCGACGCCGAGCAGCACTGCCACCAGCGGGTTGATGTAGGTGATCACCGTGGAGCGCGCCGGGCCGACCTCCCGGATGAGCGCGAAGAAGAGGAGAAAGGCGAGGGCCGTGCAGACCACCGCCAGCATCGCCACGGAGCCGATCGTCTGCGCAGAGACTGATGCCGGCATGGTGGCGATACCCGCCGGCGCGTAGAGCACGGCGGTCACGACGAGCGACGCGGCGATCACGCCCATCGCCGGCAGGTCGGCCAGCCGCCGGCTGATCACCAGCGGCCCGGTGGCGTAGCAGAACGCGACCACTCCCATCTCCGCGATCGCCAGCGGATCGTTGCCGCTGATGTCGAAGCCGACCAGCGCGGCGACACCGACGAAGCCGATCACGAGCCCGGCGAGGCGGCGGGCGTCGAAGTGCTCGGCGACCCCCGCGGCGCGGTAGAGCACCGCGCCGATGAGGGGGACGGTGGCCACGAGCAGGCCTGCCGTCGAGCTCGAGATGCGCTGCTCCGCGTGGGCCAGAGCCAGCCACGGGATGCAGAGCTCGAGTACCGTGTAGGCCAGCACCCAGCGCCAGCGGGCGAGCACATGCCGGAGCCCGCCGCGGTGCAGGGCGAACGGGATGAGAAGGAGCGCCGCCGGCGCCGTGCGCAAAAAGACGAGCGCCGGCGGCGGCAGCTCGCGCACGGCGATGCGGATGAACAGGTACGGGATGCCCCAGATCACGCACAGCGCGATGAACAGCAGCCAACCCTTGCGTGACACGGTACTGGTCCCTTTCGTCGTGTGTGCGGCCCATCCTATCCGGACTCGACTCATGTAGGATTCGGCCGGGAGGCGGGCACCCGCCCGGCCGCGCGACTGGGGAGGAAGCCGTGATGCGCTTCGAGGGCCAGAACGTGATCGTCACCGGGGCGACCGGGGGCATCGGCAGCGCCATCGTCGACGGGTTCCTTGCCGAGGGCGCCACGGTGGTGGGGCTGGGCCGCAGGCCGGAGGCTCTGGCGGCTCTCGAGCAGCGCGACGACCCTCGCCTGCACGCCGCCGCGATCGACCTGTGCGACCCGGCGGCCATCGTCGCGACGGCCGAGGCCTGGATCGAGCGGCTCGGCCGCATCCATGTGCTCGTCAACTGCGCCGGCGTGTTCTTCGAGGCCGGGGTGCTCGAGATCAGCCAGGCCGACTGGGACGAGACGCTGGCCACCAACCTCACGGCGCCGTTCGTCCTCAGCCAGGTGACGGCGCGGCACATGGTGGAGCACGGCGGCGGCGCCATCGTCAACATCTCGTCCACCGACGCCGTCATCGCAGAGTCGCCGTGGGCCGGCTACAATGCCTCGAAGGCCGGCCTCGAGCAGCTCACGCGCAGCATGGCGTTCGAGCTCGCCCATCGCGGCGTGCGTGTCAATGCCGTGGCGCCCGGATCGACGATGACGCCGATGATGGCGTACACCCTCGAGCAGTCGGTCTGGGAGCACTACCTTCGGCAGATGCCCATGCGCCGCTTCGCGACGCCGCAGGAGCAGGCGCACGCGGTGCTGTTCCTCGCTTCCGCCGAGGCCTCCTACATCTCCGGCGTCACCCTGCCCGTGGACGGCGCCGAGTTCCGCGGCTTCTGGGCGCGCCCCGACCTCGAGCCGCCCATCCCGCCGCTGCCTGAAGGCGCGTGAAGCCGGCGCGTCCGGTGCAGGCGCCCCGGTGACCGTCACGCCCCACGCGGGGCCGTAACAAAGGAGCTCTCATGGACGTGTTCGAAGCGATCGCGACCCGCTACAGCGTGCGCGGCTACAAGCCCGACCCGGTGGCCGATGAGCTGCTGGCCAAGGTCCTCGCGGCGGCGCGGCAGGCGCCGACCGCCGCCAACCGGCAGCCGTTCCGTATCGTGGTGATCCACACGCAGGGCAGGCAAGAGGAGCTGGCGCGCGTGTATGCACGCCTCTGGTTCGGCCGGGCGCCGCTGGTGCTCGCCTTCGTCGCCGTGCCGGGCGAGGCGTGGCGGCGCATGGACGACAAGCCCTACGACGAGGTCGACGCCACCATCGCCATGGACCATCTCGTGCTGGCGGCGACGGCGCTGGGACTCGGCACCTGCTGGGTCGCCGCCTTCGACCCCGTCGCCGCGCGCGAGGTGCTCGGGCTGCCCGACGACGTCGAGCCCATCGCCTTCACGCCGCTCGGCTACCCCGACAAGCCCCGGGCGAGTACCGACCGGCGTCCGCTCGAGGAGCTCGTCCACTACGAGCGCTGGTGACGAGGCGGCGGCGGGGCGGAGTTGTGCCGCCCCGCCGCCCGCGCTGCGCCTCTGCCGGGCCTCGTTCTTCTCGGCAGGTCCTCTCCAGGCCCCCTTCGCACGGCAGGAACCACCGGGCCGGCGACGAACCAGTGCCCGGGGCCGCCGCCCACACCAGTGCTCTTTGGCTCGCTCCGCTGGTCCTTCTCAGCTCACGGCGGCCCCTCTCGTTTGGGCGCGGCGGGTCGAGACGCGGAGGTGCCTGTGAAGGTCAGGATCGACGAGGACCGCTGCATCGGCTGCGGCGCTTGTGAGGAGCTCTGCCCGGAGGTCTTCGAGGTCGGTGACGACGGCCTCGTGCACCTCGTCACCACGCAGTGCGACGCCTACGCCGACAAGGTCGTTCAGGCAGCCGAAGACTGCCCTCAGGGAGCGATCCTCGTGGATGGCGATTGAGCGCGCGGGTTGAGCAAGCCCGGCGGGCCCCTCATAATCGGGGCTTGGCTTTTTTGACGGCAGACAAGGGAGACTCCATCCCATGATCGTTTTCGAAGACGTCACCAAGACCTACGACCCAGACGTGATCGGCCTCAAGGACTTCACCTGCCACATCGGCAAGGGGGAGTTCGTCTTTCTCGTGGGGGCGTCGGGATCCGGCAAGTCGACGCTGATCAAGCTGGTGCTCAAGGAGCTGGTGCCCGAGACGGGTCGCATCCTCGTGGCCGGCCGCAATCTCGGTACCCTACGGCACAGCAAGGTGCCGCTGCTGCGGCGCAACATCGGCTGCGTGTTCCAGGACTTCAAGCTGCTGCCCAACAAGACCATCTTCGACAACGTCGCCTACGCGCTCGAGGTCGTCGGCGAGCCGCGGCGCAGCATCCGCCGCAAGGTGCCCGAGATCCTCAGCCTGGTCGGGCTTGCCGACAAGACCAACAGCTATCCGCACGAGATCAGCGGCGGCGAGCAGCAGCGGGTCAGCGTGGCGCGCGCGTTCGTGAATCATCCGCCGCTGCTCCTCGCCGACGAGCCCACGGGCAACATCGACCCCGAGACCGCGGTCGGCATCATGCAGTTGCTGGTGCGCATCAACCGAACCGGCACGACCATCGTCGTCGCCACTCATGACCGCGACATGGTCAACCGGATGCGCCGGCGCGTGCTGCAGCTCGACGGCGGCCGCCTCGTGCGCGACGAACGTCGCGGCGGCTACGACCAGGTCGCCGACGCCGAAGTAGTGGAGGTCTGACGTGCGACTCGGCTTCTTTCTCGGCGAGGCGTTCGGCTCCATGCGCCGCAACTGGGTGATGGCGATGGCGGCCGTGATCACCGTGTTCATCAGTACGGCCATCCTCGGCGCCGTCCTCGTGACGCGCGACAACCTCAACCAGGGCGCGACCAGCCTCAAGAACCGCGTCATGATCGAGGTCTTCGTCAAGGACGACGCGCCCGACGAGCAGGTGACGGCGCTGGAACAGAAGATCCAGGGGCTCGCCGAGGTCAAGTCGTACAAGTACATCAGCAAGGACGAGGCACTGCGGCGCTTTCGCGAGCGCTTCGGCGAGCGCATCGTCGCCAACTTGCCGATCAACCCGCTGCCGGCCAGCTACGAGATCCAGGTCAAGGACGCCGACCAGGTCGACGCGGTCGCGGGCAAGTTCTTCGACGACCCCGCGGTCGACAACGACCCCGGCACCCACAATGGGGTGAAGTACGCCAAGGAGACGGTGCGCAGGATGCTCGGCACCATCAGCCTGGTCGAAAAGGGCATGTGGGTGACCACGGGCATTTTCGCTGCCGCGGCGGTCCTGCTCATCAGCACCACGGTGCGCCTGAGCATCTTCGCCCGCCGCCGTGAGGTCGAGATCATGCGCCTCGTGGGCGCCACCAACTGGTTCATCCGCTGGCCGTTCGTGCTCGAGGGCTTCATCACCGGGCTCATCGGCGCCGTGCTGGCGGCCGGCTTCGTCTGGACCTGCAACTGGGCACTCTCGAACTGGCTCAAGACCAGCGATATCAACTTCCTCGACCTCAAGGTGTTCAGCATGTTCTGGCAGAACGGCGCCTGGCCGCTCGGCCTGCTGCCGACCCTGGCGATCCTCGGTGCCCTGCTCGGCGCCGTCGGTAGCCTCGTGGCGCTGCGGCGCTACCTCAAGACGTGAGGCGCCACGCGCGGCGCCACTGAGCGGCGACCGGCGGCGGCGCACAGGAACGCCACCGCCGGTCGCCGAACTCCTATGACTGCCATGATCACACCGCGCCGGCTCATCGCCCTCCTCGTTCTGGCGGCCGTCGCCCTGGCGCTCGCCGGGGCGGTCGCCGCCGCGCCGGTGCGCGCCGAGACGGCCGCGGAGCTCCAGAAGAAGATCCAGGACGCGCGCACCAGGATCGACGCCGCGAAGAAGAAGAAGGTGACGCTCGGCGAGCAGATCTCCGATCTCGACGGCAAACTCGCGGCGATCGAGGATCGCCTCGCGGGCATCGGTGACCACATCGCCTCCGTCGAGGAGAAGCTCTCGGTCACGCGCGAGAAGCTCACGGTGCTGCGCGAGGAGCTCCGGCTCAAGCGGCTTGAACTCGAGAAGGCGCAGGCGAAGCTCGAGCTCGAGGAGAAGAACTTCGGGGAGCGGGTCGTCCTGAGCTACAAGAGCGACGACCTCGACTACCTCGACGTGATGCTCGCCTCTTCGAACTTCGAAGACCTGGTCAGCCGCATGAACGTGGTCCGTGACCTGCTCGGCGGCAACAACGAGCTCGTCGGCGGCCTGGAGACGGCCCGCGACACGGTCGCGACCGAAAAGGACGCCATAGCCAAGCGTGAGGGCGCCGTGGCCGACGCCGCGCAGCTGCTGCAGGACAAGAGCGACGAGCTCGCCGCCCTGCGCGCCGCCCAGGCGGCGAGCCAGGCCCAGGCGCTTGCGGTGCGCCAAGAGAAGAAGGGCGCGCTCGCCGGCGTCAACGACGACCTCGCGCTCCTCGAGCGCCAGGAGAACCAGCTCCTCGCCGAGAGCGCCGCGCTCACCGGCGTGATCACCGGCTCGACGGGCGGCGGGGGCGGCACGGGCGACCTGATGTGGCCGGTGAGCGGCTCCCTCTCGTCGCCCTTCGGGTGGCGCATCCACCCGATCCTCGGCTACCGCAAGTTCCATACCGGCATCGACGTCGGCGCCGGCTACGGCACGCCGATCCACGCCGCCGACAGCGGCACGGTGATCTACGCCACCTGGATGGGCGGCTACGGCAACGTCATCATCATCGACCACGGGAGCGGCATCTCGACGCTCTATGCCCACCAGTCCAGTCTCGCGGTGGGCACCGGCGCCCACGTCACGCGCGGGCAGACCATAGGCTACGTCGGCTCGACGGGGTTCAGCACCGGGCCGCACCTGCACTTCGAGGTGCGGCTCAACGGCAACCCCGTCGACCCGATGGGCTATCTCTAAGGTATCCGGGCTCCGTTTGCCGCCTTCTCCGCGACCGACTACCATCTATCGGTGATGCGCGCCCTTCGCACTATCATCGTCGTGCTGCTCGTCTCCCTCGGGTTCCTGGGGGGGTACTTCGTCGGCTGGTATCTGCACGGCGAGAACGCAGTTCGCCTGAGCCCCGCCCAGCAGAGCACCGCCAAGCAGGCCGGTGATCTGCAGCAGCGCGTCATCGAGGAGCTTCAGGGCCGCTACTACAGGCCGGTGAACGTCAACGACCTCTCGCAGTCGGGCGTCAACGGCATGCTCAAGTCACTCAAGGACCCTTACACCGTGTATCTCACGCCTAAAGAGGTGCGCGACTTCGAGGAGAAGGAGCGCGGCGCCTATTCGGGCATCGGCGCCTCCCTGCAGAAGAACGCCGGGGGCCTCGTGATCACCGGCGTGTTCGACGGGTCGCCGGCCAAGGCCGCAGGCCTCGCCCCCGGCGATACGATCGTCACCGTCGACGGCGAGCCCACCAAGGGTGCCGCCATCGAGACGAGCATCACGCGCATCAAGGGCGACGAGGGTACGACCGTCAAGCTCGGCATCAAGCCCAAGGGCAAGGCCGCCGTCAAGCAGGTCGAGGTCATGCGCAAGCGCATCGAGGTCCCCGAGACCCGCGACCGGCTGATCCGCGACAAGGGCGTCAAGGTCGGCTACGTCCAGCTCTTCGAGTTCGGCGGCTACGCCTCGCGCGACGTGCGTCGCGACGTCAACGCCCTGGCGAAGAAGGGCGCCCAGTGGTTCATCCTCGACATGCGCTACAACGGCGGCGGGCTGCTCAGCCAGGCGGTCGACGTGACGGGCGTGTTCCAGACCGGGCTCGTCACCTCGACGGAGGGTCTGCACTCGCCGCGGGAGGAGCTTACGACGTCAGGGCCGGTGGCCACCGAGCGGCCCATGGTCGTCCTGGTCAACGGGTACTCGGCCAGTGCCTCCGAGATCGTGACCGGCGCGCTCAAAGACCAGCAGCGCGCCACCGTGATCGGCACGACGACATTCGGCAAGGGTCTGGTGCAGAGCATCGTGACGCTCGGCAACGGCGCCGCGCTCAAGCTCACGACCGCGGTGTACCTCACGCCGAACGGCACCAACATCAACAAGAAGGGCATCACGCCCGACATCGTCGTCAAGGACCTGCCGAAGACCAAGCAGGACGACGTCCTGCAGCGGGCGCTGCAGTACATCGCCGCCCAGAAGTAGAGCCATGAGCCCTCCGCGCCGTCCGCGATCAGGGGGCGACAGGGCGGGACCGGGCTCGGGTGGGCGACGGGCAGGGCGCGGCGACGGTCGCGCGACCAGCGCCAAGCCGCTTCCCTACCGGGTCGCTCGCTGGGGCAAGTTCTGGTCACTCGAGCCCCTGTTTGCCGATGCCCGCTCCTGTCTCGTCGCCAAGGGTGGAGAGCCGCCCCGTCTCGACGACCTCGTGCTCGCCGTGCCGGTGCACGGCGACCGCCGCCGGATCGTCGAAGTCCTGGGAGGCAGCGACGACCTGCGCGCTGTGCTGCGTGCGCTTCTGTACGCGAAGGGTGTGCGCCAGGGCTTCGACGCCGAAGTGCTCGCGGAGGCGGCCGCGGTGGGCGCGCGTGCCGCGCACCCCGATCACGGCCGCCGCGACGTCACGGCGCTGCCGACCCTCACCATCGACCCGGACACGGCGCGCGACTTTGACGACGCGATCTCGGTCGCGCGTGAGGGCGCAGGCTACCGCGCCCACGTCCACATCGCCGACGTCTCATACTTCGTGGACGCGGGCGGCGCCATCGAGCGCGAGGCGCGCCGCCGTACCTCGAGCCTGTATCTGCCGCTGTTCGCCGAGCCGATGCTGCCGGCCGCGCTGAGCAGCGACTTGTGCAGCCTCGTGCCGCGTCAGCCGCGCAAGTGCCTGACGGTCGAGTTCGTCTTTGACGCCGCCGGGCGGCGCGGCGCGGCGCAGTTCTACCGTTCGGTCATCTCGAGCGACCACCGACTGACGTACGGGTTCGTCGACACGGTGATCGCGCCGGCGGAGCAGGCGGCGGCGCTCTCGCAGGCGCGAGCGGATGGTACGGCCGTCGCACCCGGCGCGACGACGACGGCCGACGCGGCGCTCCGCGAGCAGCTGCTCCTCGCCGCCGAGCTCGCCGGGGTGCTGCGCCGGCGGCGCCTCGCCCGCGGCGCGCTCACGATCGGCTCGTTCGAGCCCGAGTACGCCTTCGACGCCGACGGCGCTCTGAGTGGCGCCGCGGCTCGACCCGAGACGCCGTCGCACGCGCTGGTCGAGGAGTTCATGCTGGCCGCCAACGAGGCGGTCGCCGAATATCTGCTGCGCAAGAAGGCGCGCACGCTCTACCGTGTACACGAGCCGCCGGAGGCGGCGAGCGTGCGCGAGCTGCTAGACCAACTGGATGAGCTCGGGGTGCCCACGCCTGCCTTTTCGGCCGGGGAGGGCGTGCCGGCGGCTCAGCTCGCCGAGGCCTACGGCCGGCTCAGCCGGCTGGTCGCCGAGGCGAGCGCCCGCGAGGGTCGCGGGCGCCTCTCCTGGTCGACCCTGATCCTGCGCTCGCTCAAGCAGGCGCGCTACGCGCCGGCCAATCTGGGCCACTTCGGGCTCGCGAGCCCGGCCTATCTGCACTTCACGTCGCCGATCCGCCGCTACCCCGACCTGGTCACGCACCGTAGCCTGCTGTCCCACCTCGGCGAGGGCGGTGGCGAGCTGGGCGAAGCGGAGCTCGCCACCGCAGCCGAGGACTGTTCGGCGCGCGAGCGGGACTTCTCGCGCCTCGAGCACGACGGCGACGACGTCGCCCTGTGCTTTCTGCTCGACCGGCTTCTCGAGAGAGAGGGCTGGGAGCGGACCTTCGCCGGTGAGGTCGTCGGGCTTGTCGGCGGCGGGCTCTTCATCCGCTTCGGCGACGTCTTCGAGGGGTTCCTTTCGTCGCGCCGCCTTGGCGGCGAGCGCTTCGAGACCAGCGAGCACGAGACCGCGCTCGTCGGCGAGTCCACCGGCGCTCGCTACCGGCTCGGCGACGCGATCGCGATCAAGGTCGACCGCGTCGACCGCCTCACCGGCAAGGTGGACCTTGCGCCGGCGCTGCCCGCCGTCGGCCGGTCGCATACCGCGCCGGGGCGGCAGCCGGCCCGGCGCGGCACCGGCGCCCGGCCGCCGCACCGTCGCGGCCCCGGCCGCGAGCAGCACCGCCGCGGCCGCTGACTCGCGCGGATCGCGGCCTACGGCACCGCCGCCGCGCTCGCCTGCCGCGCCGCCGCGGCCGATGCGGTACTCTAGGTCCATGGCACGAGAGACCGGCATCAAGCGCGTCGCGGAGAACCGCAAGGCGCGCCACGACTACTTCATCGACGATACCTATGAGGCGGGCATCGCCCTGGTCGGCACCGAGGTCAAGTCGCTGCGCGAGGGGCGCATCAATCTGCGCGACAGCTACGTCGATGTGAGGGGCAGCAACCACGCCCCCGAGCTCTTTCTCATCGGCGCCCACATCAGCCCCTTCGAACAGGGCAACATCTGGAACCACGAGCCCTTGCGTGTGCGCAAGCTCCTGCTGCATCGCCATGAGATCGAGCGCATCGCCGGGCGCGTGCACGAGAAGGGCTACACCGTCGTGCCCACCAAGGTCTACTTCAAGGACGGACGCGCCAAGATCGAGATCGGCATGGCGCGCGGCAAGAAGCTCTACGACAAGCGCCACGACATGGCGGAGCGCGATGCAAAGCGCGATGTCGAGCGTGTGTTGCGGGGCCGCGGGGAAGACAGGCGGTAGGGCCGGCGCCTGTGGCGCCGGCGGGAGTGCTCGCGAGGGAGGTGCCCATGGACACGCTCAACCAAGAGCAGATCGAGGCGGCGCTCGCTGAACTGAGCGATTGGGGCTTTGACGGTGAGGCGCTGACGCGCACCTTCCGCTTTGCGGACTTCGTGCACGCCGTCGGTTTCGTCGAGCATCTCGCGGAGGTGTGTGAGGAGCGGCAGCACCACCCCGACATCGACATCCGCTACAACAAGGTGACGCTGCATCTGGCCAGCCACGACGCCGGCGGCGTGACCAAGCGCGACGTCGAGCTGGCGGAGGCGGTCGAGCGGCTGCTCTGAGGCGCGCGCCACCCGGCGTGCTACAATCCGCACCCGTGCCCTCGTAGCTCAGGGGATTAGAGCGCGCGCCTCCGGAGCGCGAGGTCGAAGGTTCGAATCCTTCCGGGGGCACCAAACGTTGTCACCTCGACGACGATCTTCCTGCCCGTCTCCGACCTCTGCCGTCCAGTGGCCTGCCCGGTCGCTTGGGAGTCGACCACTCTTCCTCCTTCGCGCTTGACGACGGACCGCAGCGGCACAGAAGCGCCACTGAACAGCACCGCGAGAATCGCCGAGAGTACCGCAGCGAGCCTGTCCAGGTGCGCGAAGTAGTGGTGCGAGCGGTGGTCCGGGCGGGGATCCCGCAGTTCTAGCTCGGCGCGGCGATATCCCGCGCGCTTTCCTCGTCGTTAGGGCGTGCCCCAGTCGTCGTGCTGATCGGTCCGCTGTTGACCCGAGGGAGTTTCCCGAATGTCGGTCCGCGTCGTGCTGCGGCTCCTGCCTCCCAGTACGAGGACGATCACGCCCAAGACGAAGATGGCGATCC
>JBBQFA010000010.1:0-21266 GCA_038321515.1 Thermoleophilia bacterium
CCGTCCGGGCCACGAGCCTGAAGTCCGCTCGCAGGCTTGCGGATGAGGCCCTGAGCGCCGAGTCGGCCGCCGCTGTGCGGCGGCTTTGCGGCGCCCTCCGGCGAGACTAGACCGAGCGCGCCGATGAGGCGCCGGCGGCGCGAGAGCCGCCGCGCTTCATGCGCCGCCCACACGGTCTTCGCAATCCTTCACGCCGTTCTCAGGCATTTCTCAGGTTCCTCTCAAGGAGCTCCCAGCCCCTCGCGACATCATCTCGGAGAGAACGGCAGCACCGCCGGACTCCCCGCCCTCCCCGTCGCAGAAAGGCAGCACACCATGCTCTTCAGACGCTTCATCCTCACCCTCGTCGTCGTCTTCATCGGCGCCGGATCCCTGATGGTCCTGGCCAACGTCACCGGCCTCACCGGCGACCCGACCGCCACCACGACCGCCGGGACGTTCGCGTCGGCAAAGACCAGCGGCCTCACCCCGCAGGAGATCTACAGCAAGGCCTCGCCGAGCGTCGTCGAGATCAAGGCGACGTTCCCGAGGACGATGGACATGTTCGGCCAGACCACCGGCGGCGGCCAGGCCCTGGGCACGGGCTTCGTCGTCAACAGCGACGGCACCATCCTGACCAACGCCCACGTCGTCAGCGAGAGCGGCCAGGCCGTGAGCTCGGTGGTCGTCACGTTCAAGGACAGCGCCGGCCAGACGACGGACGTTGAGGGCGTGGTGATCGGCGCCGACGAGAGCACCGACGTTGCCGTCGTCCAGGTCGACCCCACGCAGGTACCGACCCTCACCCCCCTCCCGCTCGGGGACTCCTCGAAGGTCGCGGTCGGCGAGGCGGTCGTGGCGATCGGCAACCCGCTGGGCCTCGACCTGTCGCTCTCGAGCGGCGTGGTCTCCGCGACCGGGCGCGAGTTGCAGTCGCCGAACGGCGCCACGATCACGGGCGGCATCCAGACCGACGCCGCGATCAACCCCGGCAACTCCGGCGGCCCGCTGATCGACGCGAGCGGCAAGGTGATCGGCATCAACGAGCAGATCGACTCGCAGTCGGGCGGCAACGAGGGCATCGGCTTCGCCGTGCCCGTCAACACCGCCATCGCCGTGATGCAGCAGATGCTTGGCGGGTCGCAGGCACAGACGCTGTAGACTGACACCGCAGATCGGCCCGGACCATCGGGCCGCCGGCTGTCTGAAGGGCCGGGGCGGGGAGGCAGCACGCACCTCCCCGCCCCAGCCCGCAGGCACGGCACTTGAAGCCGGCTGCGGATGGTGCCAGTCTTGCGCCGGTGTGGCCGGGCGCGTCAGCCAGCGGGCCGCACGGACCCGGCAACCGAACAGGCTGGAGAGCACCATGGCGGTCTTGCTTGACTCAGCGTCACTCGACGATGCGGTGGCGGCGGCCGCGCTGGGCTTCGTCCGCGGCATCACGACCAACCCTGCGCTGATGGCGCGAGAGACGAAGGAGCCTCTCGCGCACCTCGAGCGCCTCCTGGCCGCCTTCCCCACAGGCCCGATCTGCTACCAGCCCACGCGCACGTCGTACGCGCAGATGGACGAGGAGGCGCGCGCCGCTGCCGCCCTCGCGCCCGACCGCGTCGTCGCCAAGCTGCCGGCCACCCTGGATGCGATCACGCTGGCCGCCGCACTCACGAATGACGGCATCCGCTGCGCCCTCACCGCCGTGTACTCGCCGGCTCAGGCGCTGCTCGCGCACGAGGCCGGCTGCGCCTGGGTCATCCCGTACGTCGACAGAGCCGCACGACATTCGGCCGGCGACGTCGTACTCGGGCTGGCGGCGGTGCTGGCGCAACTGCAGAGCAGCACGCGCATCCTGGCCGCCAGCCTCAAGACCGCCCCTCAAGTGGTCGAGGCGATCCTCGACGGCTCCCACGACATCACCGCGCCGCTCGACGTGCTGCGCGGCCTCCCGGCGCACCCGCTGACCGAGTCGGCCGTGCGCGAGTTCGCCGCACATTGGCAGTCGTGATCGCGCGGCCGGGAGGTACCGGCACCTCGGTGAGGCCGGCCGCCCGACGCGACCGTACCCAGAGGGTGACGTGACGACTCGCAGCAACGCCGTAGCTCGCCTGCTCGTCCTGCTGACGAGTCTGACCCTCGCCCTGCTGCTGCTCGCCCCGGCCGGCGCGGCGGCGAGCGTCGAGACGAGGATCGGAGCCGCGCTCGCGCGCCACGGGATGGACGGCTCCGGGACCTCCGTCTCCGTCTACGACCTCACCGCGAAGCGCTCCCTCTGCGCCCTGCGCCCAGACGTCCTGCGCCTCCCGGCCTCCAACGAGAAGCTGGTCACGTCGGCCGCCGCGCTGGCCGGCTGGTCGGCGGCCTACCGCTTCAGCACGCAGCTCTTTCTGGACGCGCCCGGCGCGGATGAGGGCGGCCGCGTCGTCGGCAACGCGTATCTGAGAGGGCTCGGCGACCCGAGCCTCTCCACGGCGTCGTTCCAGACCGGGTACTTCGGCATGCGCACCTCCGATCTGCACGACCTCGTCACCCGGCTGAAGACCATGGGAGTGACGAGGATCACCGGGCGGGTCGTCGCCGACGACGGCTACTTCGACGACTCTCGGGCCGTCTCGAACTGGCGGCCGGGCATGACCGCCTACTGCGGTCCCCTCTCGGCCCTCACCCTGAACGAGGGGTTCGGCCCAGGCGGCGGCTACGTCGAGGACCCGTCGCTCTGGGCGGCGAGCAAGCTCACGAGGCTCCTGCGCAGCGAGGGCATCCGGGTGGCGCACTCCGCCGCTCTCGGCGTCGTGCCGGTCACCGCGACGCTCGCCGGCACGGAGGAGTCGGCACGGCTGGGTCGCTTGCTGGCGGCGATGAACAAGCCGAGTGACAACTTTCTCGCCGAGGAGATCCTCAAGGGCCTCGGCGCGAGCTTCGCCGGCTCCGGCACGACCGCCGCCGGAGCCGGCGTCGCCGGGCAATACCTGCAGAGCATCGGCGTGACCACCGGGTTCCGCATCCGCGACGGCTCCGGGCTCAGCTACCAGGACAAGCTGAGCACCCGCACGATCATCAAGGTCCTCGGGGCCATGACGAAGCGCGCGGACTACCCCGTCTACTGGAAGTCGCTGTCCGTGGCCGGCGTGGACGGCACGCTCGAACACCGCATGACGGGCACGGCGGCGGCGGGCAACGTGCATGCCAAGACCGGGACCCTGTCGGCGGCGAGCAGTCTCTCCGGCTACGTCACGAGCGCCAACCATCACGCGCTGGCCTTCTCGATCCTCATCAACGGCAGGGGGTTGTCGCCGGCGCGGGCGCACGCCGCACAGGACGCGGTCGCCGTGATGCTCGCCCGCTCCACGCCCTGACGGCGGGCGCGCGGCACGGCGCCGTTTCCCGCAGGCGCCGCGTGAGAAGACCGACGGCACTGCCGGGTGTCGCTTCCCGATGGCGCGCCACACTCGATCAGAGGAGAGCCGACATGCCGACAGACCAGGCTTGGTACCAGAAGACCCCCGAAGAGGGTAGAGCCGACGGCAGGGCGGCTCGCAAGGCCGCGCCGCGCGTCGCTCACGGCACGTGGCGGCCGGCGGCGGATCGGCCCGATCCAGTCGAGCTGCTGCGCGCCCAGGACGCGGACCGCCAGCAGGACCTCGTGCCGATCCGCTGGGGGCGCATGTCGGCCTCGCCGTTCGCCTTCTACCGCGGCGCCGCCGCACTGATGGCGGCCGATCTGGCTCCGCTGCCCCGGACCGGCCTGACGGTGCAGCTTTGCGGCGACGCCCACCTCTCCAACTTCGGCATGTACGCCTCTCCGGAGCGCTCGCTGCTGTTCGACGTGAACGACTTCGACGAGACCCTCCCGGGCCCGTTCGAGTGGGACGTCAAACGCCTGGCGGCGAGCGTGGTGATCGCGGCCCGCCACAACGGCTGGCCCGCGGAAGTGGCACGCGAGTGCGCACTCGCCGTCGCTCGCTCCTACCGCGGGCACATGGCCGCATACGCCGAGATGCGCGAGCTCGACGTGTGGTACTCGCACGTCGTCGTCGACGACCTCCTCACGATGGTCAAGTCGACCAAGGGCATGCGGGCCGGCACGACCGAGAAAGGCATCGCCAAGGCACGCGCGCGTACCGGGCTTCAGGCGGCGGTCAAGATGACCAGAGTGGTGGATGGCCGGCGGGAGATCATCGACCAGCCGCCGCTCATCACCCACATCGACTGGGACGTCGAGGCGGAGACCACGCACAAGCTGTTCCGTCAGTACGTGAGCAGCCTCGAAGACGACCGCCGGGAGCTCGCCGGGCGTTTCACGCCTCTCGACCTCGCACGCAAGGTCGTCGGGGTCGGCAGTGTAGGGACGGTCTGCCTGATCGTCCTGATGCAGGGGCGCGACGGCGACGACCCGCTGCTGCTGCAGATCAAAGAGGCGACGCGTTCGGTGCTGGAGCCGCACCTGGGGCGCAGCCGCTTCCCGCATGCCGGGCACCGGGTGGTCGCCGGGCAGCGCCTCATGCAGGCCGCCAGCGACATCTTTCTCGGCTGGATGACCGGGCCCAACCCGCCCGGCCGCCACTTCTACTGGCGGCAACTACGCGACATGAAGGGCTCGGTGGATGCGACGGCCCTGCGGCCCGCCGGCCTCGAGGTGTACGCGGAGGCGTGCGGCTGGGCGCTGGCGCGCGGACACGCGCGCTCCGGCAGACGCATCGCCATCGCCTCGTATCTCGGCGTCGGCGACAAGTTCGACCAGAGCATCGCCACGTTCGCCATGGCGTACGCGGACCAGAACGAGAAGGACTACGCGCAGGTCCAGAAGGCGATCAAGAAGGGGCGCATCGCGGTCGAGAGCGGAGTGTGACACGCCGCAGGGTCCTCGCGAGTGGCGGCCGTGCGCGACGTCGTCGCCTACGCGACTCCCGCAAGCTCGATCATGAGCTCACGGACCGGCAGGATGCGGTCCACTCTCCACGCGTTGGTGCCCGACGTGTAGAGCGGCTCCTCCCCGTCGTTGTCGTACCCGGCCGACCGGAGAAGGCCGTTGCAGATACAGAAGGAGTGTTCGTTGTCGTGCTTGGCCGGGCAGCGCGTGAAGCGCCCAGCCTCGTCCTTGAGGAGCACGTAGCCCTTGTCGCACCTGGGCTCGCGGCGCCGGGCGAGCGCCGACTGGTACATCGGCGAGTCGCGTAGTACGCGTATCGGCAGGCCACAGGGCGAGCCCGGGTCGTGAGCCACGAGGAGGTCTTGCGGCCCGGCGCACAGCACGGCCTGCTTGTACGCCTCGCTGGCGTTGCTCTCCTCAGTCGCCAAGAATCGCGTACCGAGCTGCACCCCGTCGGCGCCGAGTGCCAGAAAGCGACGGATGTCGGCGTGGTCGTACACGCCACCGGCGACGATGACGGGAAAGTCGCCCTTCGCCTGGGCGACGCTCTTCACCGCCGGCAGCAGCCGCTCGAGCGTGTTCTCGGCGCGGTCGATCTCGCTCATCTGGAACCCGAGGTGCCCGCCGGCGAGCGGCCCTTCGAGCACCACCGCGTCCGGGCGGTAGTGCGCCCGCTCCCAGCGCCGGCAGATCAAGTCGAGCGCGCGAGCCGAGGAGACTATCGGGATGAGGGCAGTGTCTCCCGGCGGCTGGATGTCCGGCAGCGAGAGCGGCAGCCCCGCGCCGGAGACGATGACGTCGGCTCCGGCGTCGATAGCGCCACGCACGGAGGCCTCGTAGTCGCGCTGCAGCGCGACCATGATGTTGATGCCGGCCGAGCCGCCGCCTGCCTTGGCGGCCGCGACCTCCTCACGCACGGCCGCGTACGTATCGAGCGGCCGCCCCAGGCGCCGGGAGACGAGCCGGTCCAGGCAGGCGCTCGACAGCAAGCCGAGGCCACCCGCAGCGCCAACAGCGCCGGCGAGGGGAGAGAGCGACACGCCGACCCCCATGCCGCCTTGAACGATCGGCACGGGGAGGCGCATACCCTTGATGGTAAGTGAGGGAAGCGGGGGAATCTGCACCATGTCCTACGCGTATTCTACACACAGCCACCGCGAAACCATAGACCCGTGCGGCGCCGGTCACCTCTGTGCCGGTGCCGCCTTGCGCCTGGGCAGATCGTGTGAGAGCGCCCGATAGGAGGCGGCGAACGCGACCGCCGCCAGCGCCACGATCGCGGTCACCGAGTAGAGCACCTTGGACGTGTCGGTCCCGGCGAGGGCCCCGTGGATGCTCACCGACCAGAAGACGAAGTAGCTCGCGATATGGACGTTGCGCCACCACTTCCTGGAGGCCTTCTTCATGGCCAGCGCAGTCACCTGGACGGCGATGAGGAGCCACAGCGCGACGACGCCCAGGGCGATCGCCGTCGGTCGCCACGTGCTCGCGTAGGGCACCAGGAAGTCCACGACGCGGAACTTCGCGTAGCTGTCGAAGAGCAGAGTGACCAGGTGGCCCGCGATGAAGAAGAAGGTGAGTCCCGCGAGCCACCGATGCATGGCGAGGATCCGGGCATTCTTGCGCCACTTGGGAAACAGGTCGGTCGCCAGCACGATGCCCCAGAGCACCGACGCGGTCAACATGAGCCACGCCACGATCCCCGCGGACCGTGAGAGATACCACCAGATGTGGGGGTTCAAGCGGCACTTCCTTCCATGGCGCCGGCGCCTTGCAGAGCCGGGCTCATCCGAGTCGTCCCATCGAGGGTCGTGGTGACCCCGTCGATGTCGTGCCGGTCGAAGTAGTCGAGTGCCTGCTGCGCGCCGCCGGAGAGCAGCGCGGCGGTGGCGTGCACCTCGGCCTCCCACCCGGCCCTCGCGACCACGGTCACAGCCGCGAGCTCCGTCGTCGCGCAGGTGCGCGTGGCGGGATCGATGACGTGATGGCGGCGTTCGCCGCCCTTGACCCACGCTCGGGACAGGGTGCTGGACGTCGCGACTCCGCCGGCGCCGAACGCGAACGTCGTGAGCTCTCGAGACGCATCGAGCGGATGCTCGACAGCGACGAACCAGCCTGCCGCCGCGGGCGGCGTGCCGGCGGCGGCAAGGTCGCCCCCGACGCTCACGAGAGCGCCACCGGTGCGGTCACGCAGGAGCTCAGTGACGACGATGTCGGCGGCGAACCCCTTGCCGATCCCGCCGGGGTCGAGGCCGACGCCGGTGGGGACGACCACGGCTCTGGTCCTGGCGTCGACCCGCACGTCGGCGATCGTGTGCCCGCGTGTGGGGCGGCCGGACATGCGGCTCGTCCGCCCTGAGCCGTCGTGGCTCGTGGCGTAGCCGGCCGCGTTGATGGCGGAGAGCATCGTCGGGTCGTAGCGGCCGTCAGAGAGACTCCAGGCGTGCTTCATCGTCGCCAGCAGATCGAGGGTGTCCTGCGACACCATCATGAACGCCTCCGGCGTCGTGTTCAGGCGCGTGATATCGCTGGCCGGCAAGAACCGGCTCCAGCGCTGCTCCAGCTCCTCGAGACGACCCCGGGCGTAGTCCGCAGCGCCCTCTGCCGGGTCGACCAGGATGACGTGAGCATCGCTGGCCATGACCCGGAACGTCAGCTCAGCGACTGCCACTGGTACTCGCTACGGGCGCAGCTGCGGGGGCCGCTGCCGGAGCCGAGTACCCGGAGGCGTACCCGGACCCTCCGCTCGACGGGGCGCTCACGGTATTGACCACGGCGTGGGGGGTCAGGACGATCGGCCGCTTCACCTTCGCCGCAGCGACCCTGCCGGGCGCAGCGGCTGATCCCGGTCGCGCACTCTTGGCGGTGTCGCGCGTTGCCTGGGCAGGAGACGGGGCGGGTTGCGCGGCCTTGGTCTGACCGTCCGCGACCTGCATGTTGGCCACCAGGCCCACCATCGCTGCGATGCCAATGCCCGCGGCGGCGATCCGGCCCTTGGCGGCGGAGTGACAGCGGCGCCGGCCGGGGGCCGCACGATCCGGCGCACCCTCGTCGCGTCGGGCCGTGTTGTCTTGCGGGGCCCCCAAGGGGCGTGGCGTCTTGTCAGTCATCGGCTCCTCCGCCTGAGTATGGGTTGCTGCCTTCGTCGCTGGGCTCGCCGCTCGCGACCGCCGCACTCGGTGCGCTCGGCGCCGGACTCGCCACCCAGGTGGTCGAACTCCCCGATGATGGCGCCGTCGGCACTGTCTTGGTGACCGGATGGTCGACTTTCGCCGTGACCTTGCCCTGCTTCCCGATGTCGGCCACGAACGTGTACGTGTCGGAGCCGTGGGAGAACTTCACGGTCAGCTTCTTGTCGCCGGTCTGGGTCAGCTCCCAGGTCCAGTGTCGCTTGGCGCTCACGTCCACCAGCCGCAGGTTGGTCTTCGAAAAGGCGATCTTCACCGTGCCGGCCTTCTTGATGATGTACTTCTGCGACTGCGCGACCTTCTTGAGGCTCGGGGCGTTCTGGGTGGCGGCATACTGCTGCGCCGGCGTGACCGTGGTCGCCGGGACCACAGTCGCCGCGGACAGCTGACCGACGGGCTTTGAGTCGGCGACGGTGAGAATGCCGAGGTTGGCGCCGACGGCGATGGCGCCGGCAAAGACCACTGCGGCGATGGCGCCCGCGGTGACCAGAGCGGTGCGGTGCTTCATGAACGGATCCCTTCTCGAGCGGCGAGCCTGACTCGGCGAGCCTGACTGCTTGTCGGGCCAGACACTACAGAGCGGCGGTCCAAGACAGTGTCAAAGCAGGGGCAACGTTTGGCAAGAGACGGTCAACGCTTCGCAAAGATGCCCTCTTCCGTGCGAACATGTCACCATGCGCCTACTGGTTGTAGAAGATGACCTCTCCATTGCCGAGCCGCTGCGCACAGGTCTGCGACGTGAAGGTTTCGAAGTCGACCTGGTCGGCACCGGGGCAGGCGCCCTCGCCGCCGCCGAGTGCGATCTCGTGCTGCTCGATCTCGGGCTTCCCGACCTCGATGGACGCGTCGTCTGCCGGCAGCTGCGAGAACGGTCCGGCGTGCCCATCATCGTGGTCACCGCCCGCGGCGACGAGATCGACCGCGTGATCCTGCTCGAGCTCGGCGCCGACGACTACGTCGTCAAGCCTTTCGGGTTCCGCGAGCTCGTGGCGCGGATCCGCGCCGTTCTGCGGCGGACCAGCGGCAGCCAGGCGCCGCCGCAGGCCGAGGCCCTGGTCGAGGTCGGCCTCCTGCGGATCGACACGCGGACCCGGAACGTGACCTATGACGGCCGGCCCGTCTCCCTGACGCCCAAGGAGCACGATCTACTCGTCTATCTGGCCCGCGACCCGGACGCCGTCCACACGCGGGAGAAGATCCTCGAAGACGTGTGGGACGAGAACTGGTGGGGCTCCACCAAGACCCTTGACGTGCACATGGCTTCGCTGCGCAAGAAGCTCACGCCCGAGCTCATCGAGACGGTACGTGGCGTGGGGTTCCGCCTCGTCGGCAGCGGCCCGTCGTCGTGACCCGGCGGCTGCTGCTCGGCTATCTGGCCGCCGCCGTCGTCATCCTGCTCGTCCTCGAGATCCCCCTCGCGATCTTCTACCAGCAGCGCGAGACGGACCGTCTTGCGGTGGACGTCGAACGTGACGCGACCGTGCTGGCGGGCTACTACGAAGAAGCCCTCGAGAAGGGGGCTCCGCCGAACCCGGCACCCGCCGACGCCTACGCCGAGCGGACCGGGGTGCGGGTCGTGGTGGTCGACAAGGCCGGCACCTCTCTTCTCGACACGTCCGGACCCGCCGGCCGCGACTTCTCGACGCGCCCCGAGATCAAAGTCGCGCTCGGTGGTGGTCGCGCCGAAGGCAAGCGGCATTCCGCCACGCTGAACACGGAACTGCTCTACGTAGGCGTACCGGTGACCTCGGGAGGCATCGTTCACGGCGCCGTGCGCCTGACTCTGGACACACACGAGGTGAACGCGCTGGTCCGCGGCTACTGGCTGGGTCTGCTCGGGGTGGCCGCGGTCGTCCTCATCGCCATGGCCGGCATCGGATGGGCCATCGCCCGCTCGATGACCCGGCCCCTCCGCGACCTCGATGCTGTCGCCGCCCGGTTCGCCACGGGGGATCTCACGATCACCGACCCCGATCCCGGTGGACCCCCCGAGATCGCGGCGCTGGGGGTCACGATGAACAGTATGGCGCGGCGCCTGGAGCGGCTCCTTGCGGAGCACCGCGAATTCGTGGCCGACGCTTCTCATCAGCTGCGCACTCCGCTCACCGCGCTTCGGCTCCGCCTCGAGAACCTGCAGAGCACGTCGAGGGCGTCCGATGACGTTGAAGACATCGACGCGGCGATCGACGAGACCAACCGGCTGGCCGGCCTCGTCGGTGATCTCCTGCAGTTCGCGCGCGCCGAGGAGATCGCCGCGCCGGTGACCGTCGACCTCGCACAGCTCGCCGCCGACCGCGTGGACACCTGGTCGGCGATCGCCGACGTCGCCGACGTCGCCCTGGACTTCACCTCCCCCAAGGGGGCGGTCTTCGCGGGCGCCGTCCCCGGCGGCGTGGAGCAGATCCTGGACAATCTCATCGACAACGCGATCGGCGCGGCTCCGCCGGGCACCCACGTCTCCGTGGCCGTCGTCCGCGGCCGCACCACCCATCACTTCACGATCGCCGACGAGGGCCCCGGCCTGAGCGACGACCTCAAAGAGCGAGCCCTCGACCGCTTCTGGCGGTTCGACCATTCGCAACCCGGGACGGGGCTCGGACTCCCCATCGCGAACGCGCTCGCCAAGGCCTCCGGAGGCTCACTCGTGCTCGAGGACGGCCCTGCGGGCGGGCTCGCCGTCACGGTGGCCCTGCCCGTCACCGCAGCCAAGGTGCAGCCGACGCCGGCAGTATCTAACCCTCTACCTTAGGTAGACGGTCGAGACTGCGGCCAGTTTCCCTTCGAGTGCGGGGAACGCGCTCACCACCATGTCGACCAGCCGGTCAGGTGGGCGCGTGAGCGCGTCGGTGGCGGGGATGCCGAGCTCGAACTTGTACAGGATGATCGCCGCGCTGACCTCGGCATCGGTCATGTCCTCGTGATTGATCGTGAGGCCGATCACCCTGGTGTCGGCAAAGGTCTGGATGAGGTCGATCTCGCTCGCCGGCGTCGGCATCGGCAGGTCGGGAAAGTCGCCCAGCACTTTGCGCGCCGGCGCGTGCTGCAGAATCACCGCGTCGGGCCGGCTGCCGCGCAGGATGAAGCTCGACGTCAGATATGCAGGGTGACTCAGCGCCCCCTGTCCTTCGATGATGAGTACGTCCGGGTGCTCGCCTTCAAACGCCTCCACGACCGTGGCCTCCATCTCGCCCGAGCAGAACTGGCACGGGATGGCGTCGAGGGCCACGCCGTAGTGCGCGCCCTGGATGATACCGGTCTGCCCCGTGCCGACCAGGACCGCCTTGATGCCGCGCGCGTTGAGCGCTTGCGTGAGGATGGTCGCGGTGGTGCGCTTGCCGATCGCGCCGTCGGTGCCGAGCACGGCGATCCGAGGGCAGTCGACCTTGAAGATGCTGCCGCTGAACATGCGCAGGTCCTTCTTGTCGCGCGGGCGGCGCACGTCAAGGATCTCGACGCCGTGCGCCGCCTTGGCCGCCACGAACACCGGGTCGTCGTTGAGGAACTCGTGCAAGCCGTTGACCACATTCATCCCCAGCGCAATGGCCTCGAGCAGAACGCCGCGCTCGAACGGAGACAGCATGCCGCTCAAGGGCGCCATGCCGAAGATGAAGAAGTCGGGGACGCGCCCCGCCAAGGCGATGGCCTCCTCGAGATCGGCGCAGATCGGGATGCCGTTGGCCTTGCCGTCGAGATACTCGCCGGCGTCGAGACCGGCCCTGCTGCTGTCGATCACCGAGAGGATCTCGTACTTCTCGGAGTAGCGCACCAGGCCGTTGGCGGTCTTGCCGTCCATGGTGCCGAAGCTCGCTTCGCAGTAGACGACTGCGGTACTCGTCATGCCGGATCCCCTTGTTTGGGCCGTCTTCCGCCGTCGAAGGTCGGCGTGAGATGCAGAAGTCCTGAAGCGTCGAGGCCTTCGCAGAGAGCGATGCCGCTCTCGCGCTGGAACATGCAGCAGCGGCCGGTGACCTCGGCCCTCTCGCCGGAGACGCGCAACCATGAGCCCTCATACAGCGCCAGGACCGTGCAGTCGTTCTCCTCGAGAAACTCCTCGATCCGCTCGAGCCGGGTCTCGCCCATGAACGTTGAAGCCGGATCAGCGTCTATGTAGTGGAGGTTGATCTGGAACGGCACAAGGCCGAGCGCCGCAAAGCTCGGTGGGTGACAGATCGGCATGTCGTTGGTGGTACGGATAGTCGGGCAAGCGACGTTGGTCCCGGCGGAGGCGCCCACGTACCGGGTGGCGCCCTCGCGTACACGGCGTCCCAGCTCCTCGATCACGCCGAGGCGGTAGAGAGAGTCGAGCAGGCGAAAGGTGTTGCCGCCGCCCATCATGACCACGTCGGCCTCGAGGATCGCCCGGTCGGGCGCGCCGGAGCGGTGCGCCGAAACGACGTCGATGTCGAAGTCGCCGAGCGCGGCCGCGGCCCGGTCGGCATAGTCGTCCCAGTCCGCCAAGGCATACGGGACGAAGGTCACCTTGTCACCGGCGGAGACCTCAGCGAAGGCCTCCGCTGCGTGAGAAAACATACTGCCGCCGTAGTTGACGGAGTTGGACAGCAAGAGAAGCTCCATGGCCGCCATTCTGGTTGGCTGGCCCCGTCGTCGGTCACACGCGACGACCATGAGCAAGCAATTGCCGAGTCACCTGGGGCGCGGTCAGCCGCCAACGGACGCAGATCACGGCCGCGGGACGACCGTCAGGTCCGCAGCAAGGGGTTGCGTGTCGAGGCAAAGCGACCCGTGGTGAACGATCAGTATACCCCGCGTTGGGTCCAGAGCGCCGTTGGGTGGCGGCGAGGCGCACGAGGACCGTCGCCACACAGGCAAGAACCGCCGACCGTCGCGAATAGTCTAAGTCTCTGCTTGAGGGTTATCTGAACGGCCTATTGATCGCCCTGTGCTTGGGCGCCCTGTTCCTGTGGATCTTGCCGTCGCAGCGCAAGAGCTACACCATCGACGCGGTGAGCCTCCGCGCCGCCGTTCGCCCTGATGGAGCGCTGACCGCGACCGAACGCTTCAGCTACACCTTCCATGGGCAGTTCACCCGCGTCTACCGAGATACCCCGTATAGAGGCCACCCGATCACCGTACTGGGCGTGAGTGGCCCGCAGGGACCGCTGCAGAGGCTGCCGTCCGGCTGGACTCCCGCCGCGGCGGCACCGACGGCGGTCGCTCCGGAGCAGGACGTCGCACCCTCGCCGTGGTCGTCCCTGGCTCCCGCGCAGCGCCCGCCCGGCTACTACCGAGTGACCACCGGTGCGGCCACCTACGCGGGCGCAGTGGTGCGCATCGAGGCGTTTGCCGACCTGAACGACCGCTCGGCGGACTTCACCTATCGCTGGCGAGCGGCCGACGCCGCTGAACGCTGGAAGGACGCCGGCGAGCTGGAGTGGCAGCTTGTGGGTCACGACTGGGACGTGCCCATAGGACGAGTGCGGGCCGTCGTCACGCTGCCCGCGGGCGCCACGAAGGCGGGCGTCAGGGGGTGGGGCCACGGTCCGCTGAACGGCGTGGCTCGCCTGAACGACGATGGGTCCGTGGCGCTGGCCGTGGACGACCTGGCGGCCGAGTCGAAGGTCGAGGTGCACATGCTCTTCCCGCCGGGCCTGCTCTCGCGCATGGAGCCCGTGACCATCGACGTCCTGCCCAGCCGCCTCGCGACCGAGCGGCAACTGGCCGCGCTGGCCAACGAGCAGCGCGCGAAGGCTGCGGCACTGGTCGCGGCGGCGCGGCGCACGGACCGCATCGCCTGAGCGATCGCCGGGCTCGCGACCGCCGCCGCACTCGTCGTGTGGTTCGCGTTCTTCTTCAAGACGGGGCGCGAGTGCCGGCCGCGCTTTCGCGCCCGCTACCTGCGAGAGGTGCCGACCGACCTGCCGCCGGCGCTCGTGGGGGCCCTGTGGCGCATGGGGGTCGTCGCCGACGACGACATCTCGGCGACCCTGCTGGACCTCGCCGTCAAGGGCGTTCTGCGCATCGAGCCGGCCGCGGACGAGGAGGTCGTACCCGGCGCCGGGGAGGGGACCTCCACCTCGTCCGCGGCCGGCTTCAGGCTCAGACTTCACCGCGAAAGGCTAGCGGAGGTCGACGACCTGACGCTGCCGTTCGTGCAGCTCCTCTTCGACACCGTGGCGAAGACCGGCACGCTGACCATGGCGGAGCTCGAGAAGTGGGCCAAGAAGCACCCGGCGCAGTTCCGGGCCGGGCTCAGCCGCTGGCGCGGCGGCGTGGAGGCCCGCGCCCACGCCCTTGGCTTCGTCGAGAAGGGCGGCGGGCGGGCCGCGCTGCGCGCCGGCGTCGCCACGGGCCTCGCCGCCGCCCTCATCTGGGTCGTGATGCTCTGGAGCGGGCAGTGGTGGATGCTGCTGCTCGAGGCCGCCTGCATCGGGTTCACGTGCGCGTCGCCGGTGATGTGGCGACGGTCTCGCGAGGCCGCGGTGCTGTACGCGCGCTACCGGGCTCTGTACCGCTACCTGCGCGACTTCGGCCGTCTTCACGAGAAACCGCCCGGCGCCGTGGTGCTCTGGGAGCAGTATCTGGTGATGGCGGTGGTCTTCGGCATCGCGAAAGAAGTGCTGGAGCAGATGCAGGTGCAGGTACCGGAGGTGCTGGTGGACGGCGCCTTCCAGAACGTGTTCTGGTTCACGGCGCCGGCACACGCGGCCGCCATTGGCGGCGTCTCCGGCGCCATGTCCTCGTTCACCGGCGGGTTGAGCGCCGCCGTTGTGCCCGCATTCCCGCCGTCATCCGGCGGCGGGAGCGGCGGCGGCTTCTCGAGCAGCAGCTCCTCAGGCGGAGGCGGCGGAGGGGGCGGTGGAGGCGGAGGTGGAGGCGCCGACTAGAAGAGCCGCAGGCGAGCGGATCGCAGCCCGGACCTGAGTCAGACGAAGCGGCGCAGGTAGGCGAAGTCGGGTGTGAAGTCGCCGTGGTGCAGGATGAGCGCGTGGCGCAGCTCGGGGGGCAGGTCGAGCCGCGCGAAGGATGCGGTGAAATCGGCTCGCGCGAGCGCGGGCAGAAACGGTACCAGCGCCGCGCTGAACGCCTCGGATGCCTCCCGGGAGAGCTCGCAGGGCAGGTTGCCCACAGCGAGCACGACCGGGCCCGGGCCCTCCACGCCGTCGGCGACGGTGTCCGCTTCGGGGTCGTAGGTGTAGACGGGAGCGTCGATGTGCGTCTCCCTGGTGGTGAGTTCGATCGAGCCCTCGATATCACAGCTTACGTCCCCGATGACCCGGAGGAGCGGACGACTGGCGCCGCCGAAGAGTCCACGCACAGCCTCCCGGGTCACCAGCCGCGGGTACGACGTGTCCCAGTAGACGCAGTTGATGAGGGCGCTCAGACGCGGCAGCCGGCCGGCGAACCTGCCGCGATACAGCTCGGGATGCTCGTAGTACTCGGCCAGGTCGAAGGGCGAGGCGCCGTCACGACGGGTGACCATGTCCGGCTCGGTGAAGACGACCGCGTGTACTACGCTGCGGTCGGCCGGCGCGGCGAAGAGGCCATCGAGGTCGGTGGGCGGCAGCACGACCGCCCCGAGCGCGTCCATGACCTCCTGCGCGCCGTGCGAGACATTGCCGTCGCCGGTGAGCCCGATCACGCACGGGCAGAGCGCCGGCGGCAGCCCGTCGCGGGCGATGCTCTCCCCCACCTCGCGGACCGCCGCAAGGGCTGCCGCAAGCGTCTCGTACCTGTATGTCTGCTCGAGGGCGGCGAACGGGTTTGGGGCGAGGCGCTCCCACTCCAACCGCCGGCCGAGCGCCCAGAGCGTGTCCACCGCGCCGGCGAGGCCGGCGAACCGCGAGAAGAAGATCAGCCGCGCGCCCCGCTCGTCGACGATGCGCTCGTAGTCGATGAGCTGGCACTCCAACTCCATCAGACGGCGAAGCATGTCCATGTTGTACGGCTGCCCCTTGATGGTGTGCGAGAAGAACGCGTAGGTCGTCCGCGGACGGAGCAGGTGGACGGGGATCTCCTTGACCGCCAGGACGACGTCACAGGCGCTCAGGTCCTCGCCGACGTGAGCCCCCGCGCGGACGTACTCGTCCTCTTTGAAGGCCCGAAGCCGAGACGGCTGAAGGGTGAACGCGAGCCCTTGCGCGCGGATGAGTCGCTCGACGTCGTCCGGGATCAGCGGGACGCGAGCCTCCCACGGATCCTTGTCTTCTCTGCGGATCCCGATCCGGTGCATACACTCAGTATCAGCCCTCGTCGAAGACGTGCGCAAGGTCACGTATGGCGTTTGTCGCGCCGAGAGCGGGGGTATCCGCAGGGAGGTCTCAGCCGCGGAGCACGAGGAGGGAGCGCGAGATAGCCGACACGGATCGCATCTTCCGACCTTGGCGCCTGGGGTCGCTCGAGGTGCGCAACCGCCTGGTGCGCAGCGCCACCGAAGAAGGCCTCTCGACCGAGGCGGGCGCACCGACACAGAGACTCATCGACCTCACGGCGGAGCTGTCGCGCGGAGGCGCCGGCCTGATCGTCGCCGGCAGCGCCTTCATCAGCCGCGAGGGCCGGGGCGCCACCAACGTCACGGGGCTCGACGACGACGCGCTGGTCGAGCCCCTCAGCCGTCTGTGTGCGGCGGTGCACGAGGCGGGCGGGCTCGTGGCGGCGCAGCTCCTGCACAGCGGCTCCACGCTACGGCCCGTGATGGTGGCTGAGAAGGCCGGTCCGTACGGCCCGTCGGCCCTCGCCGTGGACCCGGTCTGCGGCGCGCCCGTGCTCGCGCTGACAGAAGCGCGGATCGCGGGTATCGTCGAGGACTACGCGCGCGCGGCGTCGAGAGCCCGCAGGGCCGGGTTCGACGCCGTGCAGATCAACGCCGCGCACGGCTACCTCATCAACCAGTTCCTCAGCCCGGCCCGGAACCACCGCGAGGACGTCTACGGCGGCTCGCTCCGGCACCGGGCCCGCCTCCTGTACGAGGTCTACGAGGCCGTGCGCGGCGCCGTGGGCCCCGGCTTGCCCGTGTTCGTCAAGATGAGCGCCCACGACGGCTATCCCGGCGGCGTGGAGCCGGCGGAGGCCGCGCGCGTGGCCGCCGAGCTGGACGCCCTGGGGATAGACGCCATCGAGGTGAGCGCCGGCACGCCCGAGGGCGCCAGGCGCGGCGGCTGGGACCACATCATGCCGGCGCCGCTGCCCGAAGGCCGATTCTTCGAGTACGCCCTGCGCATCAAGGCCGCGGTCACCTGCCCGGTGATCGGCGTCGAGGGCTGGCGCGACCCCGTGCGGATCGCGCAGGCTCTGCGACGCATCGACGCGGTGTCGCTGTGCCGCCCCTTCATCCGCGAGCCCCACCTCGCCGCGCGCTGGCGGAGCGGCGACCTGACGCCCGCGACCTGCATCTCGTGCAACAAGTGCCTTGACCTGATCGTCGACCGCGGGCTGGGCTGTATCTTCCACAAGGACGCGAGAGGCCGGGCCGTCGCCAGCGCCTGAAGCCGGCCCGGGACGTACGAAGACCTGGGCAGGCCGAACGAAAACCGGCCCGGCTGGCCCGGGGTCGCAGCGTGAGTCGCCGAGGCGATCGCCGCCGACATCAGCGCCGTGAAGAGAGCTTCGTCACCGACCCCGAAGCCACCGGGGCCGGGCTCCAGCCCGTGGCCCTCGCTGCCGATACTTCAGGGGATCGCAGCGCCCAATCACCCCCTCCTGACGGACCACGAGGAGTTCCGATGAGAGTATCCACGACGCTCCACAAGACGATCGTGCCCGACGCGATGCCCGCGGATGCGCCGAAGCTCCTGCCCTACGAGCTGGCGAAGTACGCGAAGGGCGGCTGCGGCACGTGGAGCTACGGGCCCGGTCTCGTTCACGAAAGGCGGCTCGACCTCATGCCGGCCGCGTATGACGGCGCCTCGGCCACCGCCGCCGCGAGGCTCCTACGCTTCTTCGCCATCACCGACATCCACATCACCGACGTGCAGTCTCCCGCCCAGGCGATCCTGTTCGGCTACAAGGGCTTTCTTTCTTCCGCCTACTCGGGCGTCATGCTGTACACGCACCACGTGCTCGACGCGGCCATGCAAACGGTGAACGCCCTGCATAGGGAGGAGCCGATCCACTTCGGCATCTCTCTCGGCGACACGTGCAACAGCACGCAGTACAACGAGTTGCGCTGGTACATCGACGTCCTCGACGGCGGGCACGTCGACCCCGACTCCGGGGTCAAGGCGGAGGGCGACACCGCCCCCCGGGCCGCGTTTCTGGCGGGCTACGAGGCCACCGGGCTCGACGCGTCGATCCCGTGGTACCAGACGCGCGGCAACCACGACCATTTCTGGACGGGGTTCCTCGCCGTCAACGACTACCTCCGGCAGGCTTATGTCGGCGACGAGATCCTGAACCTCGGCAACGTCTTCAAGGACGGGCCGGACAGCCGCGGCTTCTACATGGGCTGCCTCGACGGGCGTACGGAGTACGGCGACATCTTCGGCATGGGGCCGGTCGCCGACTTCGCGGCTGGGCCGAAGACGCTCGCCGCCGACCCGGACCGCCGTTCGCTCTCGAAGAGCGAGTGGATGGCCGAGTTCTTCACGACCTCCTCGAACCCGAAGGGTCATGGCTTCGAGGAAGCCGATGTCGCGGCCGGCTTCGCCTGCTACACCTTCGAGCCGAAGACGGAGGTACCGATCAGGGTCCTCGTGCTGGATGACACCCAGAGGGACGACGACCCCTACGACAACGGCTACGGGCACGTCTCTCTCGACAAGGAGCGGTACGACTGGCTCGTGGGCGAGCTCGACAAGGGCCAGGCCGAGGCGAAGCTCATGATCATCGCGGCGCATTGCCCCATAGCCGTTGAGAAAGCGGGCTCTCCCATGGGCTGGAGCTCCAGCGCCTACGGGACCGAGGCGGAGCTGATCGCCAAGCTCCACACCTACCCGAACCTCATCCTGTGGATCGCCGGGCACCGTCACCGCAACACGATCACGGCGCTGAAGTCGCCTGACGCCGACCGCCCGGAGCTCGGATTCTGGGAGGTCGAGACCGCGTCGCTGCGGGACTTCCCCCAGCAGCTGCGCACCTTCGAGATCGTGCGCAACAGCGACGACACCGTCTCGATCCTCGCGACCGACGTCGACCCGGTGGTCACGGACGGGTCGCCGGCCGCGACATCGAGAACGTATGCCGTCGCGGCCCAGCAGATCTTCGACAACCCGGTCGGTCTGTTGCCGACCGCCTCGTACAACGCGGAGCTGGTGGTGCCGCTGGGCGCGGAGATGCGGGCGGCGCTGGGCTGACCGAGGCGTGACCGGGGAGCGCGAACCGCACCGGCGAGCCGGGGAGCCCCGCCGCCTGCGCCTCCCGTACGGAGAAACGGCCGGCGCAAGCGTGCCTGGCGAGAGGCGTGCATTGCACCGACCGCCGGCGAGTCTAGCACAGAGACGCACGACGGCCGTCGCCCCTGACGGGACCGCCGACAGGACGACCCGCCAGGCCAGACCATCGCCGGGGCCGCTTCGCAGCGCCAAAGGGAAAGTGCCGAGGCGACCTGGGGGAGGTCGCCCCGGCACTTTGAAGAGGCGGCGAGCCGCCCGGAGGTAAGAACTCTGCCTCCCGGGCGGGTCCCCGGCTCAGTGGGGGGGCACTGTACAGCAGCCGGGCTTGGGATGGCTGGAGGGGGGAGGCCATCACCGCCGTTCTTGTCTTCACGGAGTACTATGCCCCGCTACTGTTGACTCGGTGTTGAGACAGATTGCGGCCCTGTTGGGGTACATTGCGCGCCGCGCGTCGGGGTCGCAAGGCGGATCCCGTCGTTGCGTATCACGTCGCAGGACCTCCTGTTCGTCTGTCGGCGAAGCGCCGCACGCTGTTGACCGGCACGCCGAGCACCTCCTCGATGTTGAACTTCGCCTCGATGGCGACGGGTTGGTTCGGGTGACTGATCTCGAACGTCGTGATGCGCCCCAAGCCGAGCTTCTCGCGGATCTCGTTCATGAGTACGGGGTCCGACAGGTCCGGCGGCGAGACACCGAGCTTCTCCGCCACGTACGCCTTGGCCTTCGGCAACCTCATACCCTGGGTCATCTGCATACGACCTACCAGATCTCCGGCAGCTCGCATGCCTCCCATACCCGACGCCATCGTGTGCGCACAAGGCATGCCGTAGGCATCGCCAGACCCCACCTACAAGCCGTCCACCTTGAGGATGTCGACGCAGGCGCGCGAGGCGCGGCTGACCGCATCCACCGGCGGGTACTTGGTCATGCACACGGCGCCCACGCCCATGCCCACGTTCATGTGGATGGGGATCGTGGCTTCGCGCACGCACGGCTTGACGATCGTGCAGGCCCGGGCGATGTTCCAGGCGCACGACTTGCCGGCATTGACGTTGACGACCGGCCCGAAGATGGTCGCCCCGGCCTGCGCCGCCAGCCTCATCTGTGCGGCCGGCCAGAGACCGGCCAGCCGGACGCCGTCGTACTCGACCTCGCCGTGCATGCCGAGGACGAACTCGCCCGACATGCCGACCTCGATGCCCAGCCCCGGGCACCGGCGACGGACCTCCTCGACGGCCAGGAGCGTGGCCAGAAAGTCGGCGTCTCCGGCCGCCGCGGAGGTGTCGAAGTCGACCCCGTCGGCGCCTGCCTCGTCCATGGCCTCGCACACGTAGACCATGTCCTTGACGGCCATCGGCACGGCCTCCACTTGCGCCGCCCGTGCCTCGGCGATCCGGCCCAGCGGAAGCAGCTCCGCCCAGTTCGGCACAGGTCCGTCGGGCTGAGAGTACAGGCCCAGATTCGGCTGCGCACCGTACTGCACCGGAGCGACGACGCGCAGCAAGACCTCGTGCATCTCCTGGGCCTCGAACGGCACGATGGCTTTGACCGGCTTGAAGGAGTAGTCGACGTGGTGCAGTTCGACCGTGTCGGCGCCGAACCACTGCTCGTAGATCTGCAGGTCCTGGCGCCGCGAGGCGATGGTCTTCATGCCCGAGCCGTCGTAGGTGAGAACGACCTCGCTGCCGATGTCGACACCGGTGAAGCGGGCCGGCGACCCGTAGATGTCCAGCAGGTGCTCGAGTTCGTCTGCAGCCAGAGGCGGCACCTTCGCGCGTCGCGCCGCCGCCTCCGTGCCCGCCTCGAGATCCGCGCGGATCTCGCTGCGAGTCATGTGCACCAGCTCGCCGTCACCCATCCGCGTTGGGATCCGGCTCTCCCTATCCATTCATCGCCTGCGCGTCTCCCGTCGTCGCTCGTCCCTGCTCGGTCCGGTCACGTCACGGC
>JBBQFA010000011.1:0-19746 GCA_038321515.1 Thermoleophilia bacterium
GGCGAACCGCTTGCCGGTCGTGCCGCGCAGGACGCGCATCTGGCCGCCGCAGCTCGCGCACTCGCCCAGCGCGAGATCGTCGCGGCCGCGGCTACGCATGCCCGCGCGAAAGTCGGCGCTGTGTGCGTCGAGCAGCGGCCAAGCTTGCGCAAGCATCTCCCGGCTCTCGGCGACGACCTCGCTGCGACGGAGCTCGCCCTCGCCGACGCGGTCCATACGCCGCTCGAGCTCGGCGATCATCCCGCTCGACGAGATGTCGACCGGCGCCTTCGCCATGGCTGCGTCGAAGGCGGCGATCAGCGCCATCCCGAGATCCGTGGGCACGACCGGATCGTCGCGCACGTAGTCGCCGTCGAAGAGATGGACCAGCACGTCGACGCGTGTGGCCTTGGTGCCGAGGCCGAGCTCCTCCATCTTCTCGATAAGCCCGCCCTGGGTGTAGCGCGCCGGCGGCTGGGTCTCCCTGGCGTGCACCTCAAGACCGCGCACGCGAAGCTCGTCGCCGGGGCGCAGCACCGGCAAAGACCACTCGCGCCTGGTGGCGTGCGCCTCGTAGACCTCGAGAAAACCTGGCGCGGCGACGCGACTGCCGCGCGCGACGAAGGCCTCCTCGCCGATGCGCACATCCAGGCGCTGGCTCTCGATAGCCGCAGCAGGGAGCAGCGTGGCGAGAAAGCAGCGCACGACGAGGTCGTAGACCTTGGCCTCGTCTCCGCTGAGCTCTACCCGCGGCACACCGACAGGGTAGATAGGCGGGTGGTCGGTGGTTCGTTGTCTTCCACGCTTCGGTTTGAGCTTGTCCTGACTGGCGAGGCGCACGGCCGTCGCGGCGACCGGCTGCCAGCCGGCCAGCGCCAGCAGGCTGCCGCGGAGGTCCACCCCGGGAGGATAGACGGTGCAGTCGGTACGCGGAAAACTGATCAGGCCATCGAGATAGAGGGACTCGGCGGCGCCCATGGCCCGAGACGGCGGCACGCCGGCGGCGCATGCCGCACTCACCAGAGCAGTCGTGCTGAGGGGTACGGGCGGCGCCAGCCGTCGCGGTTCCGCCGCGTATCCGGTGGCGATGGCAACGTCCGTCTGCGCCCGAGCCAGCGCGGCCTGCGCAGCCGCGAACCCGCCGAAGCGCCCTTTGGCATGCGTGACATCCACGATGGCGTCGTCATGCGTGAGAGTCGCCGTGATCGCCCAGAACGGAGTCGCCACGAAGGCTCGCCGCTCGCGCTCGCGCTCGACCACGATGCGAAGGCTCGGCGACTCGACGCGCCCGACGAGCAGGCAGTCCGACCCATGGCGATGGGACGCGAGCGAAACGAAGCGCGTGAGCACGGCACCCCAGATGAGATCGATGTCGCGCCGGGCGCGCTCGGCCGCGGCGAGATCGAAGTCGACGGTCGACGGCTTGGCGAGCGCCGCCTTGACCGCCTCGGGGGTCAGCGCCGAGTAGCGCACACGAACGTGGCGGTCGACCACCGCCGCCGGCAGCATCGCCTTCATGTGCGGATCGGCGAGAGCGGCGTGCTCGCGCGGCGACGACGCCGCGGCTGCGCCGCGGCCGGCGGCCGCCGTCTTCGCGGCTTTCTTTTCGATCCTGTCGCCGGGGTTGCGCCTGAGCGCGTCGCCACGAAGCACCTCGAGCGCCTCGTGGCCGATGAGCTCGCCTTCGCGATCGTAGTCGGTGGCGATGACGAGGTCCGTGGCGCCCCTGGCCACGGAGCGCAACGCCGCCAGGGCGCCCGCGGCGCCCCCATCGACCACCCAGGCCAGGCCGGGGCTCTCGATCATCTCGCCGAGCTGCCTGAGGCTCCAGCGCCGGTAGGTGTTGGGGAAGGTGGTCTGCATGACGTGGCCGCGCAGGCCGATGGCCACCGCCTCGTCGCCGTCGCTCGTGAAGTGGTACGACCTGACCTTGTGACGCCCACGGCCGTGCTCCTCCACCGACACCGCGCCGCCGAGGATCGCGGCGATCGTGCTGGCGGCTGAGTCCTTCTCTGTGACGATGAGCTTCACGATCACCTCATGGGGCCGCGTGGCAGCCCACCGCGGCTGGGAGTCACTGCCACGCGGACCCGGCCGCCGCGACGATGACCGCCGGCGTGCCTCAGGCGATCGCTTCGAGGGCCTCGGCGCGGGTCGCGTACATGGCGAAGACTCGGTCGAGACCGGTGACGGCAAGCACACGCTCGACAGGCCGGCTGACGACGACGAGCGCCATGGCGCCGCCGGCGCCGTGCACACGGCGCACGCCGCCGATGAGCACGCCGAGCGCCGTCGAGTCGATGAACGTCACTTCGCTGAGGTCGACGACCAGCCGGTAGACGCCCGCGTCGAGCAGCTCGACCATGCGTTCCTTGAACTGCGGCGCCGTGAAGATGTCGACCTCGCCGCTCAGGGCGACGACGCCGACGTCGTCGCCCGAGCGCTCACTTGAGACGCTGAACAGGGCACTCATTGGCCGGATCCCGGGCTCGGCGCCGGCGAGGGCGCATTCTTGTCAAGCCAGTCCTGAACGGCGGGAGCGTCCGCCGACGTCGGATCGAGCTCGAGGAACTTGGTGAACGCGAGCAGGGCGGTGTTGGTGTCGCCGGCGCTGATGGCGACGGTCGCCATGTCGAAGTACGACTGCGCGTCCTTGGGCCTCAGCGCTGTGATCTGCCCGTAGACACTTGTCGCCAGCTGGTAGTCCTGCAAGAAGAGGTACACGCTCACCAGCTGGTCCAGTGCGTCAAGGCGCTGTTGTTTGGCGGCGGCGCCCTTCTGCTTCGCGAGCAGCTTCGCGGCGCGCTCGTAGGCCTGCGCCGCCTGTCGCCAGTCGGCCTTCTGGGCGTCGGAGCCGGCGAGTTGCTGATTGGCGCGGTACACGTAGTTCTCGCCCAGGCTGCGCCAGGAGGCGACATCCTTGGGGTCGGCCTTCACGGCCGCCTGGTCGGTGGCGATCTCCTTGTCGATCTGTTTGGTGGCCGACTCCGCGGAGTTCATGAAGTCGCACCCGTTGAGGATGCCGGAGTAGCCGAAGACGAGGAACCCGGCCATCAGCACGGCCATGCCCCCGAAGACGATACGCTGCCAAAATTTGACCCTGCTGCGATTCAGAAGCACTTAGGCCGTCTCCTCTCGATGAGCGGGAGTTGTCTGCCACCAGCCGGAACCGGCGGCCCCTACCTGGACGTCGCCCGTACGGACGCGGTCCTGGAGCTTCTCCCTGACGCCGATGGCGGCGGCCCGGATCGACTCGACGTCGACGGCGACGTGAGTGCGGTCGCGGTACAGGGGTCGGCCCCCGATGACGGTGAGCGTGATGTCGTCCTGATTGGCGCCGTAGACGAGCGCCGAGTAGGGGTCGTCGATGGGCGCGAAGTGCGAGCGCGCGACGTCGACTGCGATGAGATCGGCGAACTTGCCGCGCTCGAGGCTGCCGATGTCGTCCTGCATGCCGAGCGCCTCGGCGCCGCCCAAAGTGGCGATGCGCACGCACTTCTGCGCGTCGAGCACGCCCACGTCTCGTTCGACGGCACGGTGCAGAAACAGCATCGTGCGCATCTCGTCGAACATGTCCATGATGTTGCTCGAGGCCGGGCTGTCGGTGCCCAGCCCCACGCGCACGCCCTCGTGAAGCAGGTCGGCGAGGGGAGCGACGCCGACGCCGAGCTTGGCGTTGCTCTTGGGGCAGTGAGCGACGGCGACGCCTTTGGCCTTGAGGATGCGAATGTCGTCGCGAGTCACGTTGACGCAATGCACGGCGAGAAAGTCGCGGTCGAAGACGTCCCACTGCTGCAGATACTTGATCGGCGTGACGCCGTAGGGCTGGACGAGCATGCGCTCCCAGCCCATCTTCTCGCGATAGTCGTGGGCGAACTTGCCCGAGCCGGAGCGGATGTACGTGAGCTCGTCCTTGCTCTCCGCGACGTGGCTCATCACCTTGAGGTCGCGGGAGCGCGCCAGCTTGGAGACGGCTTGGTACAGGCGGCTGGAGACGGTGTACGGCGCGTGCGGCGCCAGGCCGACCTCGAACTGCGGCGGCGCCGAGGCCTGCGCGTCGGAGAGCCGCCGTTCGACGTCGGTCATCGTCTCGTCGAAGCGGGAGTCGTCGACCCCGAACACCTCGAGGTACACGCGCCCGCGCAAGCCGAGTGCTCCAGCGGCCTCGAGCGTGACGGCGCCATAGCTGGTGTCGGCGACCGTGGTGATGCCCGACGACACCGCCTCCGTGGCGCCGAGGCGGGCGCTGATGAGGTACTCCTCAGGCGTGAGCGACGCCTTGATGTCGACGAGGCTGATGATCCAGTCGCCGAACTCGGCGTCGTCGAGGATACCGCGAAACGACGTGTACTCGATGTGACTGTGGCAGTTGACGAACCCGGGCATGATGATCGAGCGGCCCAGGTCGACGAGGTTGGCGCCGGGGTGTGCGGCGATCAGCTTCGGGGCCGGGCCCACGTCGAGGATACGCTCCCGGGCCACCGCGACAGCGCCGTCGGGAAGCACCGGCGCCGCGACCGGGAGGACCCAGTCGGCGCGGTAGATCGTGATGTCGTGGTCGGTGACGGCCAAATGACGTCTCGCAGCATCGAAGGGCCGGCGGCCCCTTGGTGGCCTGGAGTATAGGTGAGCCCGGCGCACAGTGGCAAACAGCCGCCGGGCAGGCTATCGCGACGCACGAGGGCCTATCAGGAGTCGCGAGGGCGGCGGTATACTGCCGCCACACGAGACGGGAGGGCCGCAGCATGCACGAACGACAAGGACCGAGCATCTCCGCCGACGTCGTCGCCAGCGCGGTATGGGACGCGGTCAAGGAGCTCCCGGGAGTCAGCGACCTCTACCGCAACCCGCTGCAGACGCTCGGCGAGCGCGTGCATCTGGAGCGTCACGGCCCGGTGCGCCTCGACAACGACGAAGACGGCCCGGTGCTCGAGGTGCATCTTGTGGTCAAAGCCGGTGCCGACGTCGTCGCCGTCGGCGAGGCGGTCGCGCGCGCGGGCGCCGTGTACCTGACGCGCACGACCGGGACGCCGATCACGCACGTGGAGGTGCACGTGGACGACATCGCCGACCCCGACGAGTGAGAGCTATCGATCTCAACGCGGCCAGCCGCGACCTGCTCGCGCCCGCCTGCGCAGGGTGCGTCTGGTGGCTCGTGCGCCCGGGCATCGAGGCAGGCCCGGGTCTGCGCGGAGAGTGGGAACTAGAGGCGGAGGCGGAGGCCGGGTTCTTCGGCCGCGCGCTCGTCGACGGCGACGCCGTGATCGGGTGGATGCACGCCGTAGCCGCGCGCCTCACGCCGCGGGCGCGATGCCTGCCTGCCGGCCCCCCGTCGCCCGATGCCTACGTGCTCACCTGCTCGTACTTCTACGACGAAGAGTATCTGCGCGGCTTTCAGTTCCTGCTGCAGGAACTGGAGGCCGCGCTCAAACATCGCAAAGTCGCGGCCCTCGAGGCTTTCGGCCTGCGCCACCCGCGCGGCGACGATGCCTTTCGCGGCTATCTGCGCGACCTCAACCTCTTCAACCCGGACGTGCTCGAGGGCGGCGGCTTTCGGCGCGTCCAGGAGAAGGGCGGGGTGGCGCGCTTTCGTCTCGACCTGGCGGCCATGATCGAAACGCCGCGCCACAGCGTCGCCTGGGAGCGCATCAAGACCCCGGCGGCGGCGCAACCCGTCTGCTGATCTGATCGGGCGCCGGGAGGCGACGGAGCCGGCCTGCCCGGGTGGCTGGACCGGCGCCGGTCCGGCGGGCCCCGCCGCTACCGGTAGAGCCGCGGCAGGCGCTGCTTCCAGTCGCCGGGGACGATGGCTTCAATGGCGTCGTCCAGCGTGACGATGCCAAGCAGCCGGCGCTCCTCGTCCACCACGGGGATGGCGAGGAGGTCGTACTTGGTCATGACCCGCCCGACCTCCTCCTCGCCGACGGCGGCCGTGATCTCGACGACGTCGTCCTCCATGAACGCGGCGAGCTGGTCGCCGGGCTCGGCGAGCACGAGGTCGCGCAGGCTGACGACGCCGACGAGGCGCTCGTCACCGTCGACCACGTAGAGGTACGTCATCATGTGCTGCTCCGGACGCTCACGGCGGATCCAGTCGAGGGCCTTGCCGGCCGTGGCCGTGCGCGGGAGCATGACGAAGTCCGTGGTCATGAGGGAGCCGGCGGTGTGCTCCGGATGACTGGCGAGCCGGCGCAGGTCCTGCTCGCGCTTGTCGGGCAGCCGCGCCAGCAGTTCCTGCGCGAGAGGGTCGGGCAGCTCGCTGAGGATATCGGCCGCTTCGTCGGCCTCGATCCGCTCGAGCACCAGCGCGGCGCGGTCAAGAGGCATCTCCTGCAGGGCCGCAGTGCGCAGGTCCTCCTCCATCTCCTGGAGCGTGTCGGCGGCGAGGCCCGCGTTGAGCGCCGCCAGCACGGCGGCGCGTTCGCGCGGCCCGACCTGGCCGATGACGTCGGCGATGTCGGCGGGGTGCAGCTCGGCGAGCTCGGCGAACGCCTCGACGAAGTTGAGGCGGGAGAGCCGCAGGGCGATGAGATTGACGTCGCCCCAGGGCACGAAGTCGCCGCTCTTCTTCGGCAGGCGGCGCGAGAGAAAACGCAGCCCGAAGCGGCGCGCGAGCGCCGCGGAGCCGGCGTCGACGCCCGCCACCACGAGGCGGTCGTCGCGCGTCTCCAGCGCCACGTCCTGGACGCGCACGAACGCGCGCCGGCGCATGTCGAGCACCTGGTTGTCGAGCAGAGCGTCGACCAGCGACAGTTCGTCGGAGCGCAACGACGCGGGCTGCACGGCTGCGAGCCGAACGCTGAGGCGCAGAGTCTCGGCATCGACGTCGACTTCGCCCACCTGCGCCCACGACGCCGCCAACTGGCCGTCCCCGTGCTGGATGAAGAACGCCGTGACCACGGGCGGATCCTGTGCCGTGCTTGCGACCACGTCGAGGAGTTCGCCGACCTCTACCCCGCCGGCGTCGATCACCTTCATGTCTTCAAACTCGGAGAGCGCCAAGGACCCGGGGGTCTCGTCCATGGGGAGGTCCACATCCTTTCGCGGTGCGGGACCCGGCGAGGATACTCACGCCGGCGCGCACCCGTCAATCAACGGCGCCGGACGGCAGGGCCGCGCAAGGCAGGGACGGGAGGCCCTCCGGTGAGATATGCTCTCGCGGTCAATCTCCCCATCACGACCCCGAAACAAGGAGGACGAGGTCTCAATGGAAGCGGTAGCGACCGACTCGAGCAACGTGCTGGAGCGGCTCTTCAAGTTCAAGAAGTGGAACACGTCGCTCAAGCGCGACACCCTCGCAGGGCTCACGACCTTCATCGTCATGTCCTACATCATCTTCGTGAACCCGAGCATCCTGGGCTTCGTCGGTGTGCCCGGCCTCGAGGAGATCGGCCTCCCCTTCGCAGCGGTCCTCACCTCGACGTGCCTCGTGGCCGCCGTGATGACGATCCTCATGGGCCTGATCACCAACCGCGCCTACGCGCTCGCCCCAGGCATGGGTCTGAACGCCGTCGTCGCCTTCTCGCTCGTCGCCAGCGAAGGCCTCAGCTGGCCTGCCGCCATGGGCATCGTCGTGATGGAGGGCATCGTCATCACCGCGCTCGTCCTGCTGGGTCTTCGCGAAGCGATCTTCAAAGCCATCCCGATCGAGCTCAAAAAGGCGATCGTGGTCGGTATCGGCTTCTTCATCCTCTTCATCGGCCTCGTCGACGGCGGCATCGTCGTCAAGGGTGCGGGCACCCCGCTCATGATGCCGGACCTGATCGGCGTGCCGATCGCGGTCACCGTCTTCGGGCTGATCGTGACCATCATCATGTTGGCGAGGAAGTGGAAGACCGCGATCCTGCTCGGCATCGTCTTCTCGACGATCTTCGCGATCATCCTCAACTACGCCTACGGCAAGACCTCGTTCATGGCGGGCACGGCCGTGATCCCCAGCAAGATCTTCGCGGCGCCCGACTTCAGCCTGATCGGCCAGTTCTCGCTGACCGGCTCGTTCATCAAGCTCGGCATCATCAGCACGCTACTCTGGGTGTTCAGCCTGATGCTCAGCGACTTCTTCGACACCATGGGGACCGTCATCGGGGTCGGCGAGCAGGCCGGCTACCTCGACGAGAAGGGCGACCTGCCGCAGGTGAACCGCACACTGTTGGTCGACTCGGTCGCGGCGATCGCCGGCGGCGTGACCTCGAGCTCCTCGGCCACCACCTACATCGAGTCGGGCGCCGGCGTAGGCGCCGGCGGCCGTACCGGCTGGGTGGCCGTGATCGCGGGGCTCTGCTTCCTCGCGGCCATGTTCTTCTCCCCGATCGCGGCCGTTGTGCCCGCCAGTGCCACGGCTTCTGCGCTCATCATCGTCGGCTACCTGATGATGACGACGCTCAGCAAGGGCGAGGACAAGGCGGAGCGCGCCGAGGGCAAGAACAAGGTGCTCGCGGCGATCGACTTCGGCGACATCTCGTTCGGCATCCCCGCCATCCTCACGATCACGATCATGCCGCTCACCTACAGCATCACCAATGGCATCGGCGCCGGCTTCATCGCGTTCGTGGTGATCAAGATCGCCCAGGGCAAGGCGCGCGAGATCAGCTGGCTGCTGTGGGCGGCGACGGCGGCCTTCGTGCTGTACTACCTTGACCCCCTCCTGCGCGTCATGTTCGGCGGGTAGACGCGACGCCTCGGCGGCCGGGTCCTCGCGGACCCGGCCGCCGTGTTCAGCACGCTGTGGGAGCGGTCACTTGGCGATGGTGAGGAGCACCGTAGCGCCGGCGGGCACAATCGTGCCGGTGTCGGGCTCGACCTTGACGACGGTGCCCGGGGGCTGCCCGCTACCGCCCTTTTGCTTGAACGCGACCGTGAGACCGACGGCGGTGAGCTCCGACGCCGCCGTAGTGGCGTCCATGCCGTAGACGTTCGGTACGGCGACCCCGCTGGGACTGGGTGACGGCGACGGCGACGGCGACGGCGTGCCGCTCGAGACGACGATGCTCACCATCGATCCCTTCACGACCTTCTCGCCGCCGATCGGATCCTGTCGGATGACGGCGCCCGAGAGGACCGTCGCGCTCGTCTCGGTGCTCACCGTGCCGAGAACTAGGCCGACGTCGGTAAGCGCGGTCTGCGCGTCGGCCTGGGTCAGGTTGCTGAGATCGGGCACGGTCGCCTGCGGCTCGCCGCTGCTCACCCAATAAGTGACCGTGTCGCCACGCTTGACGTCGGTGTCGGCCTTGGGATCCTGCTTGTAGACCTGCCCCTCCGCGACCTTGGTCGACTTGCCCCTCTTCTGCTCGCCGACGAGGTCGTTCTGTTTAAGCCAGTCCTCGACCTGCTTGGCCGTCCGGCCCGTGAAATCTTCGAGCGTAACCGTCTCGCTGCCCTTGCTGACCCAGATGTCGACCGTGGCGCCCTCGCGCAGCTTGACACCGGCCTCCGGCGCCTGCCGGCTGACGAAACCGGCGGCGAAGTCGTTCGAGTACTCTGCCTGGACGCCCGCCTTGAAGCCCTCCTTCTCAAGAGTGCGCACGGCACTGGCCCGGCTCTGCCCGACGACCCCCGGCACGTCGACCTTGGTGCCGCTCATCGCCCGCCAGAGACCGAAGGCCGAAGCGGCGATCACGAGGAGAAGGATGACGAGGAGGATGGTCGGCCACTTCTTGCGCTTGCGCCGCCCCGTCGACGACGGGGCCCGGTCGAGCACCGAGGTGGCCCCCGCCGGACTCGACATGAGGCGGGTACGCTCTCCGTCAAGGTCGAACGCCGCCGCCGCGACCGGGCCACCCGCCCTGGCGGAGCGCAGATCGCGCGTGAACTCCGCCGCCGACTGGTAGCGGTCGTCCGGGTCCTTGGCCATGGCCTTGAGTACGATCTGGTTGAGCGCGTACGGCAGGCTGGGCACGAGCTGCGCCGGCTCCGGCGGGATCTCGTTGACGTGCTTGAGTGCGACGGTGACGGCGCTGTCGCCTTTGAAAGGCACGGTGCCGGTGAGCATCTCGTACAGCACCACCCCGACCGAGTACAGGTCGGAGCGCCGATCCACCCGATAGCCCTTGGCCTGCTCGGGCGCGAGGTACTGGGCCGTCCCCAGGATCGAGCCGGCCTCGGTCATCCCGGAGTCACCGGCGCGGGCGATGCCGAAGTCCATCACCTTGACGGTGCCGTCTTGGTCGAGCATCACGTTCTGCGGCTTGATGTCGCGGTGCACGATGTCGCTGCGATGCGCGTACTCGACGGCGGCGAGGAGCTGCAGCCCGATGCGGACCGTCTCGTTGCCGCTCAGGCGACCGCGACGACGGATGAGGTCTTTGAGGGTCTCACCCTCGACGTACTCCATGGCGATGTAGTAGGTGCCGTCGACCTCGCCCCAGTCGTAGATGCTCACGAGGTTGATCTGGTTGAGTCTGGCCGCCGCTTTGGCCTCTCGCCGAAAGCGCTCGACGAAGTTGGGGTCGCCCAGGAACCGCTGGAGGAGGACCTTGATCGCGACGTGCCGACCGAGGGTGAGATCCTCGCACAGGTACACGTCGGCCATGCCACCGCCGCCGAGCTTGCGCAGCACGCGGTACCGGCCGCCGATCACCTGCTCTGGCTGGAACACGTCACTCACGTCTGCCTACCTCACTCCCTCGTCGATTACTATGGCCACCGGCAATTGATCCCTGCCCTCAAGGCAGGGCGGGCTGCGCCAGAGCGCTCTTGATCACGGCGGCGGCGAGCGGCGCCGCCACCTCGCCGCCGGTCGACTGCGAATCTTCGATGACCACAGCCACAGCTATCTGCGGGTCATCGGCCGGCGCGAAGGCGATGAACCAGGCGAGGTTCGTGCCGTCGCCACGCTCGGCCGTGCCCGTCTTGCCGGCCACCTGGATGCCCTCGAGGGCGGCGGCCGTCCCGGTGCCGGAGTTGACGACGCGCTGCATCATCATGTTCAGCGTGCTGGCGACCGCCGGCTTCATGGCGACCAGCCACTGCTCGGGCTTCGCCTCGCGGACGACGTCGCCTGAGGCGGTCACGACCTCTTGTGCGTAGTACGGCTTCATGACGAGCCCGCCGTTGGCGACGCCTGCGGCGACCAGCGCCATCTGCAGGGGCGTGGCCAGCACTCTCTCCTGACCACAGGCCGCCCAGGCGACGTCAAGCGGATTCATGAACGCGTTCGTCGGCAGCAGGCCCTTCTTGCCGTAGCGGCCGCTGGGCAGGACCTCCCCGGACGGCAACGGCAGTGGCGGCGTCTGATAGAAGCCGAACCCCTGCATGCCGGCGATGAGGCGCTTGCGCCCGAGCACGTTGCCGACCTTGGCGAACGTCGTGTTGATCGAGTAAGTGAGCGCCGTCGTGAAGTCATTGGGTCCATACACGGCGCCCCCGTAGTTGGTCACCTTGCCGCCGAAGACGACGTAGGTGCCGGTGTCGATGAACTCCGTGTCCGGCGTGACCTTGCCGGTGTCCAGACCGGCCGCCGCGGTCACGACCTTGAACGCCGACCCCGGCACGTACAGGCCCTGCGTCGGCCGGTTGAGGAGCGGAGCCGACGTGTCGGTGCTGAGGCGCGCCCACTGGCTCTCGAGATTGGTGGGGTCGTAGGTCGGCGCGGAGGCGGAGGCGATGAGCGCGCCGGTCTTGGGGTCGAGCGCCAGGATCGCCCCCTTCTGACCCTGCAGCGCCCCCTGGGCCGCCTTCTGTACCGCCGGCACGATGGTGAGCTTCACGTCTGCGCCGACAGGCCTGCGGCCCAGCAGCCGGTCGACCCACGACTGCACGCCGAGGTCGGTCGACTGGCCCGTGAGGTCGTCGTTGAGCTCGGCCTCGATGCCGCTTCGCCCGTACTTCACGGAGTCGTAGCCCAGCAGTTGTGGCGCCAGTGTCCCCTGCGGGTAGTCGCGGTAGTAGTACCCGGAGCGGCGCTCCGTACCGGCGATGACCGACCCGTCGAAGCCGATGAGGTCGCCGCGCTTGATCTTCATCTCTTTGGCGATACTGCGCTTGTTCTCCGGCCGGTCCTGGAACCACTGGGCGCGCACGACCATGATCCAGGTCAGGTTGACGACGAGCGCCACGAAGAGCGCTACGGCGATGATGAAGACTTTGGTCATGGCCCGGTTCACGGCGCCTACCCTCTCTCCGCCATGCGGCGGCGCTCGAGGTCGCTGCCGCCGCGGATGATGTTGGTGCGGTTCGACACCATGAGCAGGAGCGCGACCAGCATCAGGTTGGCGGTGATGGAGCTGCCGCCGTAGCTGACGAACGGCAGCGTGACCCCGGTGAGCGGGATCAGCCGCGTCACGCCACCGATGATGATGAAGGTCTGGATCGCGAAGGCAGTGGCGAGGCCGGCGGCGAGCAGCTTGGAGAATCCGTCGGGCGCATACACCGCGATGCGAAAGCCGCGCCAGACGAACAAGAGGTAGACGAGGATGATACCGGCGGCGCCCAGCAGGCCCATCTCGTTGGCGATCGCCGTGAAGATGAAGTCTGTCTGCAGGTCGGGCACGACCGGCTGGTGGTTGGCGTAGAGCAGGTAGCCGCGGCCGAAACCGGCGCCGACGATGCCGCCGTCGGCGATCGTGAACAGCGACTGGAGCAGCTGGTAGCCGGTCGTCGCGGCGTGCGGCCACGGGTCCAGCCACACCGTGAAGCGATCCTGCACGTGCGGCACGATGGCGAACGCGATGGCCGCGGCCGCGGCGAAGAGGCCCGCGCCGGCGACCACGTAGACGACGCGTGCCGTAGCCATGTACATGAGCGCCACGAAGATCGACATGAACAGCAGAGCCATGCCGAAGTCCTTCATGAAGACGAGCATCGCCAGCGACATGACCCACATGATCAGCAGCGGGCCGAAATACTTGGCCGCCGGCAGCGGCACGCCGAGCACATGGCGCGTCGGAACCGAGAGCAGGACCTTCTTGTCGTCGAGATAGCCGGCGAGAAAGACGACGATCGCCAGCTTAGCGAACTCGGACGGCTGGATGCTCATGCCGTAGGCGTGGATCCACAGCTTGGCGCCGTTCACGGTGGTCCCGAGGACGATCGTGACCACGAGAAGTACGAGGCCGACAGCGCCGAAGATGTAGCGATAGCGATCGAGCTTCATGTGGTCGCGGACGATGAGCACGGTGAGGACGAAGAGCGCGGCGCCGACCAGCAGCCATTGGCCCTGGGTGAGCGCCAGCGACGGGCGGATGCGAAAGATCTCCGTGAGCCCGACCGCCGCCAGCAAGGCGGTGATCGGGAGCAGATACGGGTCGGCCTGCGGCAGCAGGAGGCGCATGAGCACGTGCAGCAACAGGAAGATCCCCACGAACACGAGGCCGTAGACGATGGAGACGCTGTTGATCTCGCGAAAGCGCCCGGCGTAGACGGAGACGTACGCCATGGTGCTGACCGCGCCGGCCAGCACCAGAAACAAGAGCTCCAGGTTGCGCCGGCTCACGGCCACATCCCCAGCTGCTCGGACACGTCCATCACGTCGGTCTTGTCGCGCACCGCTTGCGCGTCGACGAGCTGCCGCTCGGCCGGCGACAGCGACTCGTACGTGCGGACGCTGCGCCGATAGACGGCGTGCAGATGGACCGGGCCGATCTCGGCCGGCACGCCGCTGTAGATCGTCAGCCGGCCGTCGTCGACGCCGATGAAGAACACGGTGCTGAGGGCGAACGCCCCCGCGGCGCCGGCGACGACGAGCAGAGCGAGCAGCCCGGCGACGATGCCGAGACGCCGGGCCGACGGCCGCCGAGGCGGCTTCGGCACCGGCTCGCCGGCGGCCGCGGAGTCGGCCAGCGCCACCTCCGCCGCCACGGCGGCAAGGGCGTCGGCGGCGTCCATCTCAGCGTCATCTGTCTCAGCCTCGTCTGCCGCGGCCACGACCGGCAGCTCGCCGGTGTCGGCGCCGGCCTCCGCGTCGTCGGCCTCGACCGTGGCGTCCGCGGACGTGACGGCGGTCGGCGCGGCGGCGGCCTCGTCGAGGCGCAGGACGACGGCGGTGATGTTGTCCGGACCGCCGTGCTTGCGCGCTTCTTTGATCAGCTTGTCGGCGGCGGCCTGCGGGTCGGCCTTCGCGAGCGCGCCGCGGATCGCGGCGGCCGACACAGGGCCGCTGAGGCCGTCGCTGCACAGGAGCAGGCAGTCGCCGGCGCGCAGATCGACGGCGAACTCGTCGATGCGCACGAACGGCTCCGTACCCAGGGCGCGGCTGAGGATGCTGCGGTGCGGGTGGATGGCGGCGTCCGCCTCACTCAGCCGCCCGTCGCGCACCATCTCGCCGACGAGCGAATGGTCGTCGCTCACCTGCTCGAGCGCCCCGTCGCGAAGCAGGTAGGCGCGGCTGTCGCCGATGTGCACGAAGTGCGCCGTCGTGCCCTCGAGGACGAAGGCGGTGAGCGTGGTGCCCATGCCCGAGTGCTCCACGTCGTCGCTGGCGCGCGCGAAGACGGCGGCGTTGGCGGCCTCGGCGGCCTCGAGCAGCGCGCGGCCGGCGGAGACGCCGGCGGTCAGCGTCTCGGCAGCAAGGCCGCTGGCGACCTCGCCGGCCTGAGCGCCGCCCATGCCGTCGCAGACGGCGTACAGGGGCGGCTGCACGACGTAGGCGTCTTCGTTGGTCTTGCGGTGCAGCCCGATATCGGTGAGGGCACCGTGTCGGGCGACAAGCGTCACCTGGCGCTCACTCCTCGTAGCGGAACGTGGTCTCGCCGATGCGCAGCCGGCTGTCCAGCCTGAGCTGCGCCTCCGTCACCTGATGCTCGTTCACGAAGGTGCCGTTGGTGCTGCCGAGGTCCTCGACGAAGTAGTACTGGCCGCGAGGCACCAGCCGCGCGTGCGCGCCCGAGACGAACTGCTCGTCGAGCACGATGTCGCTGGTCGCGGCGCGGCCCACGTTGATCCAGCCCTCCAGAGGGAACATGACGCCGGCGGGCACGATGGGGCTCTCCTCGACGATGAGGCGAGGGTTGATGTGCTGTGAGAAGTCCATCTTCTCGCCGGCCATGGTGCGCTCTACCAGGCGGTCGTCGCGGCGCTGGTCGCGCTCGGCCGGCGTGAAGACGGGGGCCAGCCGGTCGCCCGCGGGCAGCACGACGTCCGGCGCCGTGACTCCAGCGGCAGCCGTCGCGGCGTCGCCGCCGCGCACGCTGCTCACGGCGCTCTTCACGACCTGCCAGACGAACAGGTAGAGCAGGACGAGGATGCCGATCTTCAAGACGAGCAGGACGATGTCGATCATTGGGCTCTCCCGCGTCGCTCCCCACAAAAAGTAGCTGACGCCGCATTCACCAGGGCCGCCGGGTCAGGGCTGCCTCTCGAACAGAAGCTCCGTGGTGCCGAGTTCGATGCGGTCGCCGTGCTGTAGCACGGCCTGCTTGACGTCACGCCGGTTGACGCGCGTGCCGTTGGTGGAGCCGAGGTCGCGCAGCATGAAGCCGTCGTCCTGGCGCCGGATCTCGGCGTGCTGGCGCGAGACGTTGGGGTCGGTGAGGACGATGCCGCAGCGCCGGCTGCGGCCCATGACGGTCACCGCGTCCTCGAGAGTGTAGTCGCCCTGGCGGCCGCGCAGAACGGCGTGCCGCGTACCGCCGCGAGCCGCGACCGGCGCGGCCGCAGCGGCGGCCGCCGGCTTCTGGTACAGCAGCGTCTGGTCCGCCACCAGACCCGGCGCCACGGCGGCCATCGGCGGCGGACCCGCTGAGGGAGCGTCCGCCACAGCGCCCGCCGACTCGACCGGGGCGCCGACAGTGCGCGTGGCGATGCCGAACTCGCCGACGCGAAGATCCTCGTCGCAGTGCAGTTCGATGCGTGGTGGGGCGACGAGTGTCCAGCCCTCGCGGCGCGCAAAGGCGGTGGCGTAGTTGGAGAGCTCCACCTTCAGCGAGTCCTCGAAGGAGGTGAGGTGGGCGAAGTCGTCCTTGCCGAGGTAGACGTCGAATTCGTTGGGCACGTAGACGTTGGCGACACCGACCGTCTTGTGGTCACCCATCTCCTTGGCCAGCTTGTGCGCCAGCTCCACGGGCTGCACGCTGGACTTGAAGGCACGCCCGAAGCCGCCCTCGACGAGGCCTTCGAGCTTTTTGTCAATCGACCTGAAGAGACCCATCTTCGCGTTCCTCCGGCACGTCACCGGTAGCCAGGACCAACGGCAAGAGTATCACGGCCGCCGAGAGCGCCACACTCCAGACGAGGGGCCACGGCGCCGCTGGGTAGTCCCACACGACGATCGGGGCGATGCGGTAGGCGGCAAAGACCGCCGCGAACGAGAGCGACCACACCCAGAGGCGGGTCTCGAGGCGGCGGCGCGTCAGGGCGAAGCCCACCGCCACCGCCAGCCCGGCCCACAGGGCGGCCTGCAACAGACACGGCGCCGCCAGGACGTGCACCAGCAAGCGGCCGGCGGCAGTGAAGGGGTCGCCGGCCGCCGCTGCCTCGTCGGCGACGCGCCACCGCGGCTGCTCGAAGGTGAACGGGCCGCGGCCCGCCCTGACGAGCAGCCGGTAGACCATGGTGCCGGCGCCGGCCCAGGCGGCGGTGAGCGGGCCGCGGACGCGGCCCAGCACCGCCGCTCCCGCGGGCGCCAGCAGCGTCAGGTGCACGGGCGTGAGCAGCAGCGCCAGCACGGGCCAGAGCGCGACCACGGGTCGCGTGCGCGTGAGCAGAAAGAGGGCGACGGCGAAGACCAGGTAGGCCGCTCCCAAGCTGAGCGAGACGTTGAAGACCGGAAAGGCCAGAAGCCCGAGCAGCCAGGCCAGGCCCGCCTGCGGCGCGACCGCCCAGACGGCGGTGCTCAGCGCGACCAGCGGCAGGGTCCAGCTCTGCGGGTAGGCCGGCAACGACGTCAGCACGACGCCGCTGGTCACGGCCGACAGCGCCGCGCCGCCGGCGCGCTCGACCGCCACGGCGGCGCGCCCCAGCGGTCGTACCAGCCGCTGCGCCCTGCGCAGACGTCGCCCACTCAGGCGGCCGCTGCGCAGCAGCTCACCGAGCGCCTCGCTGAGCTCGGCCGCGGTGGGCCGCTCGGCGGGGCGGGGCGCGCAGGCGTCGTCGATGAGGGCTACCACGTCGTCGGGAAGGTCGGGGCGCAGCGCGGCCAGCGACGGCAGCCGCGCGCCGGCGACGTTGGAGAGCGTCTCGGCCGGGGTCGCGCCGCGCAGAGGGTGCTCCCCGGCCAGAAGCTCGTAGAGCACCATCCCGGCGGAATAGACGTCGCTCTGCGGCCCGACACGGCGGCCGGCCGCCTGCTCCGGCGACATGTAGGCGACCGTGCCGATCACGTCACCGTCGCCGGTAAGGGTGTCGGCGTCGAGCAGGCGGGCGATACCGAAGTCCATCACCTTGACGTGCCCGTCTTCGCTCAGCATCACGTTCTGCGGCTTGACGTCGCGGTGAACGATACCCTGGCTGTGGGCGCACGCGAGAGCGTCGAGAAGCTCGACGCCGACGGCTGCCACGTCCCCGTCGCCGAGCCGGCCATCGAACTTGTCGAGCGACTCGCCACGCACAAGCTCCCACACGAGGATGCTCCGCTCGCCGTCGCCGAACCAGTCGTAGAGCGCGACGATGTTGGGGTGCGAGAGGGCCGCTGCGGCTTCGACCTCGCGCACGACGCGGCCCGACATGGCGCGGCCATCGGCGACGACCTTGAGCGCGACGAGCTCGTCCAGCGTCAGATCGCGGGCCTCGAAGACCTCGGCGGAGCCGCCGCTGCCGATCTTGCCGACCAGCTCGTAGCGGTCGCGCCAATCGGCGTACAGGGGTGTGGTGCTGTGGGCAGCGACGGACATGGGGGTTCGCTCTCGTCCTTCGTTTGGGTCGATATTCGGTATGGTACAATCCGAACCCTGTAAGAGCTTGCTGGGCGAGTGGCGGAATTGGCAGACGCGCTAGGTTCAGGGTCTAGTGCACTTACGTGCGTGCGGGTTCAAGTCCCGCCTCGCCCACCAACCGCCTGACGAACGGGGGTCCGCGGAGTGGATTTCTTCGACGACGACGCGACCAGCCGGGCTCCTGCCGATGTGGGCGGCCCGCCTGCCGCTCCCTCTCGGCGCCGTCGCCCCGACCGCCGCCGCACCCGCATCCAGCGCATCGCGATCCTGGCCGCCATCCTGTTCGTGGTCGTCTTCGGGATGGCCTGGTGGGCCAGGAGCTGCCAGCACAGCCGCAAGATCGGCAGCTACCGCACCTACTTCGAGGGCGTCGCCGCCGCCATCAACGACTCGGCGACGCTCGGCAAGCAGTTCAGCGCCATCGTCAAGAACCCCACGAAGCTGTCGCGCAAGGAGCTCATCGCCAAGCTCGGCGACTTGAACGCCAAGCAGGAGGAGATCGCCGTGCGCGCCGGCCGTCTCGAGCCGCCGGGCACGCTCAGCGACGAGCAAGCGGCCTTCGCCACCGGCATGGAGGTCCGCGCCAGCGGCTACCGGTTCCTGCGCACGGCGATGCTCGGAGCCCTCGCGAACAAGAAGGTCGGCGCCGCCAAGATCGCCGCCCTCGACGGCTACTTCAGCGGTCCCGACGCCTACTACATGGACCTCGTCTACACCGAGGCGCAGACGACCATGGCCGACGACGGCGTCAGCGGCGTCGCCGTCCCCACCTCGACCTACTATCTGACGTGGAAGGCGCTCGACACCGCTCGGCTCGACGCCATGCTCAAGAGCGTCGGCAGCTCGTCCAAGCTGACCGGCATCCACGGCGTCGGCCTCATCGGCGTAACGGCGCGGTCCGCCACCGGCGACATCAAGCTCGTCAAGGGCCAGACCGCCGACGTCCCGGCATCCACCGACCTCGCATTCGTGGTCAAGGTCGAGAACGGGGGCAGCGTCGCGGAGAACAACGTACCAGTCGCGGCGACGCTCGTGCTCCCCGGCGGCGCCCAGCTCAAACAGACCGCCAAGATCGCGACCATCGCGGCCGGCAAGACGCAGAGCGTGACCCTTACGGGGTTTGCGATCCCGGCGGAGGCGCTGAGCAAGGTGGTCACGCTCAAGGTCATGGCTGGGCCCGTCCCAGGTGAGAGTTCGCAGGCCAACAACAGCGCCCAGTACAAACTCGTGCTGCAGCTCAACTAGGCTGGGGCGATGCAGACCCTGCGCGACATCGCACCCTACGTGGCGCTGGCAGTCGCCGCCGTTTCGCTGGCGCTGCTCATCCTCGTGCTCGTGCTCTGGAGCCGCGTGCGCCGGCTGCGCCGCGCGCAGACGGTCGTCCTGGGTCACAACGAGGCGCGCGACATCGTCGGGCTCGTCGAGAGCCTCGACTCGCAGGTCCGCAACCTGCGCGAGGCCGTCGAGATCCTGACCGACCAGCTCGACGACCAGAAGCGCCAGCTCGACCATGCGCTCACCAACCGCGCCATCGTACGCTACGACGCCTTTCGTGACGCCGGCGGCGAGCAGAGCGCCTCGTTCGCCCTGCTCGACCAGTACCGCTCGGGAGTCGTGTTCAGCGCCATCGCGGCGCGCGACTTCGCGCGCATCTACGTGAAACACCTGAGCGAAGGCGTCGCCGACCGCGACCTTTCGCCCGAGGAGCAGCAGGTGGTCGCGGCCGCGGTGCCAAGGCCGATCAGGACCGGCGAAGAGGGCCCGCGCTCGGCACGGGCCCCGAAGCTCGCCGACCTCGAACCGCCCTCACGCCGCCGCGCCTCGCCCGGCGAGGCGGCACCGGCGGACGAGGGGCAAGCCGCCGCTCTCCCGCCCGACGGAGCGGCCCCGGATGCGCCCACCCCGGCGCACGACACCGCCGAGATGCCGGCCCGGCCTTCACCGCCGGTCGACGACCCCACCG
>JBBQFA010000012.1:0-19703 GCA_038321515.1 Thermoleophilia bacterium
ACCGGCCAGACCCGCCAGATCTACTTCGGCGGCAAGGTCCCGATGATCGACATCTTCTTCGACAAGCTCGACTACTGCCACGAGATCCTCTACGCGGGCCGTCTCGAGCTCGACCCCTGGAGCGTCTCGCTCGCCGATATCTTGCTGCAGAAGCTGCAGATCTGGGAGATCAACGACAAGGACCTCAAGGACATCGAGTATCTGTTCACGGTCGCCGACTTCGGTGAGGACGACACCAGGAAGGTCAACGTCGGCTACGTCGCCCGGCGTCTCGCCGACGACTGGGGCTTCTGGTACACGGCGACGACGAACCTCGACCGTGTGAAAGAGCATGTCGGCGGGGTGGATGCGCTGGACGAAGACCAGACGGCCAAGATCAGGCAGGTCGCCGACGAGGTCAGGGCCCGCATCGACCAGGAGCCCAAGACCAAGAAGTGGGAGAAGCGCGCCAAGAAGGGCACCAAGAAGATCTGGTACAACACCGGGTTCTCCGACTGGTGATACGGGTGGCGGCCGGCCGCGGCGCGGGCCGCCATCTGGTTTGAGGTACAAACAGGGCCGGGGCGCCACAGGCGCCCCGGCCCTGTTCGCGTGCGGCGACGCAACGCCGCCGACGTGAGGCTGCGTCGCCGGCCGCCGCGAGAGCCGAGGCGGGCGGCGAGGTGCAGCGCGGGCTCAGTGGGCGACGAGCTCGCCCTTGGCCATGCTGACGCTCACGTCGGAGAGCGTCGCGTCGAGGCGCTCGAGCACCGTGTCCATCTGGTCGTGGCTGATGACGGCCGGCGGCTGCATGCGCAGCGTCAGCGAGTTGAACAGCGTGCCGCCGATGAGTACGCCGCGGCTGAACAGGCCTTGGCTCACGGCGTAGCCGATGTCGGGGTTCTTGAACTGCATGCCGATGATGAGACCGATGCCGCGGACTTCCTCGAAGAGGTCGGCGTGCGTCACAGCGAGCTCGTTCAGGCGGCCTTTGAGGTAGACGCCCTTCTCCGCCGCCTGCCCCGGGATGTCCTCCTCGATGGTGGCGTGCAGGGCGCCGATCGCCGCCGAGGTGGCCATCGGGTTGCCGCCGAACGTGGTGGTGTGGATGTACGGGTTGTCGAACATGACCGAGAACACGTCTTCGGTGGCGATGAAGTTCCCGGCCGGGATGACGGCTCCACCGAGCGCCTTGCCCATCGCCATGATGTCGGGGGCGACGCCCCAGTTCTCGATGCCCCAGAGCTTGCCGGTGCGACCCATACCCGTTTGCACCTCGTCGGCGATGAGCAGGATGCCCCATTTGTCGCAGATCTCGCGGACCTTGGCGAAGTAGTCCGCCGGCGGGACGATGGCGCCGGCCTCACCCTGGATGGGCTCGGCGATGAAGGCGGCGATGTCGAAGCCGATGGCGTCGCAGATAGCGAGCTGCTTGTCGAGAGCATCGGCGTCGCCGTAGGGCACGAAGCGCACACCTGACATGAGCGGGTAGAAGGGCTCGCGGAACTCGCCCTTGCCGCTGACGCTCAGGGAGCCGAACGACTTGCCGTGGAAGCCCTTGGTGGTGGAGATGATGCCCAGCGTGTGATTCGACTTCTTGCGCCGCGCCCACAGCTTGGCGAGCTTCAGAGAGCCCTCCACGGCCTCAGTACCGGAGTTGCAGAGAAAGGAGTACTGGAGGTCACCGGGCGTCGTCATGGCCAGGAGGTGACTCAGGTAGCCGCGCATCGGGTCGAGGAGCTCCTGGGAGTGCAGGGCCTGATGCTCGAGCTGGGCCTTGACCGCCTTGACGACGGTGGGGTGGCGGTGACCCAGGGTGTAGATGCCGAACCCGCCGAGGCAGTCGATGAACTCCTTGCCGTGGATGTCGAAGAACACGGCGCCTTCGTCGCGCCACTCCACCGAGGTGTAGTCACTCGACACCGACTTGCGGTACTCGAGGATCCCGGGGTTGACGCAGCGCTCGAAGTTGGTGAGGCAGTCCCCGACAACGGCCTCCTGCTCATCGCGCGAGAGTTCGGATTTCGACATGAGAGCGAGCGCTTTGCTCGATTCTCGCAACGCGTCCTGCCTCAGGCTCTCCTTCATGCGTTCCCCCTGTCGACGTGCTTTCGGTGCGGTCGATTGTGGCTTTTTGCGGTATAGTTCGTACAACCGACCGAGACGGTGGCTCACTCTAGCGCGAATCGCGCAGGTGCGCAATGGGCGGGCGCGAAGCGTGAAGCCGACGACCCCCCGGTGATAGGGTGCGCGCGGAGAGGACGGTATGGCGGCGGATCACGAGAGGCTCGAGAACGACCCGACGGCGCAGCTTTCGCCGACGGCGCGCCGGCTCGTCGCGGCGGCGCGCCGGCTGCTCGCACGAGGCGGGTACGAAGCTCTCACCGTCGAGGCGGTGGCAGTGGAAGCGGGGGCGTACCGCGACTCCGTGCGCTATTACTTCGGCAGCAAGGCGGAGTTCATCACCGCCGTGGTCGACTCGCTGAGCCACGATCAGAGCCTGAGCGCGGTCGCCGAGATCCGGGCGGCGGATGACGGCGAGGAGCGCGTGCATGGGCTGGTCGCCGGCGACCGCCGCCTGGTAGACGACCGCGCCGCCTTTCGCGACTTCTTCGCCCTCCTGCCGCATGTGGTCCTCGACGACGAGCTGCGCGTGCGGGTCGCGGAGCTGTACGACTGGTACCGCGACCTCTACGTCGAGGGCATGGGTGACGCCGCGCCGGTCGGCGAGGAGCGTCTGCGGCGCCTCGCCTCTCTCATGGTCGCGATGACCGACGGCCTCGCCGTGCAGAAGCTGCTCGACCCCGAGGGGGTCGAGCTCGAGCCGCTGTTCGCGCTCTGGGAGGGCATGCTGCGTCACGCTCTTCTCGACCGCGACGGCTGACGGCGGACGACGCCTCTCAGCCGCGGGGCGTGGGGAGTCTGTGGGCGTTGGCGAGTCGCGGGAAACGTCTCCCTAACGACCCTCTTGGGCTCATTTACACGGCTCGGAGCGTGATGTAGGCTGCCGCCGTGCGTGCGGTGCCGCATGGGGGGCCCTGCCGGCCGCGAGGCCAGCACGTGGCTTCTCGTAGGAGGGAAGAGTCTTGTCGCAGGGCACCGTCAAGTGGTTCAGCAACGAGAAGGGGTATGGCTTCATCGAGCGGGAAGATGGTGACGACCTGTTCGTGCACTACTCCGAGATCACCATGGACGGCTACAAGACGCTCGTCCAGGGTCAGCGCGTCGAGTTCGACGTCACTGAGGGCGACAAGGGGCTGCAGGCCTCCACGGTGAAGCCCGTCGTCTAACGCGCACGTGCGGGGCCGCTGGCTGTCCCTGCCGGCGGCCCCTTTTCTTGTTCGCCCTCCGAGGCTGGAGTAAGATGGCCGTCCCGCTCTGGCGGCCCTCAGCAGGAGGCACGCGACATGATCGCTGAAGACGACGTCCGCTACGTCGCGAAGCTCGCCCGTCTTCGCCTCGACGACGACGAGATCCCGCGCCTCACCGGGGAGCTTGCGAAGATCCTCACGCACATCGACAAGATGAGCGAGCTCGACACCGCCGGCGTGCCGCCGACCGCCCACGTCCTCGACATCGTCAACGTCACGCGCGTCGATCGCCAGACGCCGAGCCTCTCGCGGGCGGACGCGTTGCGCAACGCGCCCGCGGTCAGCGACGACTGCTTCCGCGTGCCGAGGATGAGCTGACCTTGGGTGGCCTCGACCCGCTGCGCCTGACGGCTCGAGACGCCAAACGGCGCCTGGTGGACGGCGACATCTCCTCGGCGGAGCTCGCCAAGGTGTATCTCGACCAGATCGCCGCGGTCGAGCCGCGCGTGAAGGCGTTCATCCGCGTGACTCACGACAATGTCGCCAAGTACTCGACCAAGGTCGACCGTGAGATGCAGGCGATGCGGGGCCCGCTCGCGGGCCTGCCCATCGCCATCAAGGACAACATGGTCACCGAGGGCGTGACGACCACGTGCGCCTCGAAGATCCTCGCCGATTACCAGCCGGTCTATACCGCGACGGCGGTGCGTCAGGTGTGGGACGACCACGTCGTCATGCTCGGCAAGACCAACCTCGACGAGTTCGCCATGGGCTCCAGCACCGAGAACTCGGCGTTTCAGACGACCCGGAACCCCTGGGACCTCGCCACGGTGCCCGGCGGCAGCAGCGGCGGCTCCGCCGCCGCCGTGGCCGCCGGTGAGACGCTCTGGGCGCTGGGCAGCGACACCGGCGGCTCGATCCGCCAGCCGGCGGCGCTCTGCGGCATCGTCGGCATGAAGCCCACTTACGGCTCCGTCAGCCGCTACGGGCTCGTCGCCTTCGCCAGCTCGCTCGACCAGATCGGCCCGCTGACGCGCTCGGTCTATGACTGCGCCCTGCTGCTGCAGCACATCGTCGGCCGCGACCCGCACGACGCCACGAGCGTCGACCTGCCGGAGCCGATCGAGCTGCCGTCGGCGGAACGTCTTGACGGTCTGCGCATCGGGGTGCCCGCCGAGTATCTCGCGGCCGGCATCGAGCCGGGCGTGCGCGCCAGGTTCGACGAGACGCTGGCGCGCATCCAGGAGCTCGGCGGCACCTGTGTCGAGATAAGTCTGCCGCACACCGAGTACGCATTGCCGGCGTACTACATCATCGCGCCGGCCGAGGCGAGCGCGAACCTGGCGCGCTTCGACGGTGTTCGCTACGGCTACCGCTGCGCCGACCCCGTCGACCTGCTCGACCTGTACGAGCGCACGCGCGGAGAGGGCTTTGGGCCAGAGGTGAAGCGCCGCATCATGATCGGCACCTACGCGCTCTCGGCCGGTTACTACGACGCGTACTACGGCCGCGCCCAGCGTGTGCGCACCCTGGTGCGGCGCGACTTCGAGCGCGCCTTCGCCGGCGTCGACCTCATCGCTTCGCCGACGACGCCGACCGTCGCCTTCAAGGCCGGCTCGCGCACCGCCGACCCACTCTCGATGTACGTGTGCGACATCTGCACGATCCCGGCGAATCTCGCCGGCCTGCCGGCGATCAGTATCCCCTGCGGGCTCAGCGACGGCCTGCCGGTCGGCTTTCAGCTAATCGGGCCGGCGTTCAGCGAGAACCGCATCCTCGAGGCGGCTCACGCGCTCGAGGGAGCCCTGGGGTTCGACGCGGTCCCCACGTTCCGTGACTCGCGCAATGAGCGTGACGCTGAAGGCTGGCGCGCCGACTGGCCCGCGAAGCCGGACCAAGTCCGCCGCTCGCCTGAGGACGCGCAGTCATGACCGCCTGGGAGCCGGTGATCGGCCTCGAGATGCACGTCGAGCTCGATACCCAGACCAAGATGTTCTGTGGCTGCGCCGTGACCAAGGGAGACGAGCCCAACCTCCACACCTGCCCGGTCTGTCTCGCGCACCCGGGCGCGCTGCCGGTGGTCAACCGGCGCGCGATCGAGTACGCGGCGCGCATCGCCCTCGCCCTCAACTGCAGCGTCCAGCCGCGCAACATCTTCCACCGCAAGAACTACTTCTATCCAGACCTCCCCAAGGCGTACCAGATCAGCCAGTATGACGAGCCTCTGGCCACCGCCGGCTGGTTCGAGTACTGGGTCGGCGGCGAGACGCTTCGCTGCCGCATCAACCGCGTTCACATGGAGGAGGATGCGGCGAAGCTCGTGCACGCCGGCGGCGACGCCGGACGCATCGCCGGCTCGGACTTCTCGATGGTCGACTTCAACCGCGGCGGCACGCCGCTCATCGAGATCGTCAGCGAGCCCGACATCCCTTCGCCCGAGGCGGCGCGCGAGTTTCTGCAGCAACTGCGCAACCTGGTCGTCGAGCTGGGCGTCAGCGAATGCAACATGGAAGAGGGCCAGATCCGCTGGGACGCCAACGTCAGCGTGCGTCCGGCCGGCAGCGGTGAGCTCGGCACGCGCACCGAGCTCAAGAACATGAACAGCTTCCGCTACCTCCAACAGGCGCTCGACGCCGAGATCCCGCGCCAGATCGAGACCCTCGAGGCGGGCGGCACGATCGACCTCGAGACGCTGCACTTCGACCCCGACACGGGGACGACGACGCCGCTGCGCAGCAAAGAGGAGGCGCACGACTACCGCTACTTCCCCGAGCCCGACCTGGTGCCGCTCGAGATCGACACGGCCTGGATCTCCGAGCTGCGCGCGTCGCAGCCCGAGCTGCCGGCGGCGCGCGTCGAGCGCTTCATGGCGCAGTACGCCCTCGCGCGCGCCGACGCCCTGGTGCTGGGCAGCGCGCACGCGCTGGCGGCGTTCTACGAGGAGGTCGTGGCGGCGGGGGCCGGCGCCAAGCCGGCGGCCAACTGGACGATGGGCGAGTACCTCGCCCATCTCAACGCCGCCGGCCTCGAGGCCGGCCACGGTCACGTCACCGCCGAGCGGCTCGCCAAGCTGGTGAAGCTCGTCGAGGACGGTACCGTGTCGACGAGCGCCGGCAAGGAAGTCTTCGCGAAGATGATCGAGGAGCGGGCCGAGCCCGAGACGATCGTCGAGAAGCACGGGCTCGGTCAGATCAGCGACACAGCCCAGCTTGACTCCATCGTCGCCGGCGTCGTGGCCGCCAATCCGTCGCAGGCCGAGCAGTACCGCGCCGGCAAGCATCAGGTGCTCGGCTTCTTCGTCGGCCAGGTCATGAAGGCCAGCGGCGGGCGTGCCAATCCGCAGCTGGTCAACGACCTGCTGCGGCGCGCTCTCGACGCGTGACGCGCCTTGCCCGTGACAGTCCGCCTGTGGGACAATGCGGGCAGCTTGCAGCCGCAGACGCTCCCGTCGTGTGCCCGCGAGTCGTTCTCTCATCATTCCGCTCGCTCCTTTCGGCGGTCGCGCCACCCCGGGGCGGGGTCTGCGGCCGCTCCCGCGTGCAAAGGTAGGTGAACATGACCAGCGATCTCTCCAGCTTCGTCATCGCCAGGGCCAAGCCGGCCGAGCCGGCCGTCCGCATCGACGACACCACCCTTCGCGACGGCGAGCAGACCGCCGGCGTCGTGTTCAGTAATCACGAGAAGATCCGCATCGCCAAGATGCTCGACGAGGTGGGCGTGCATCAGATAGAGGTCGGTATCCCGGCGATGGGTGGCGACGAAAAGGCGACGATCACGGAGATCGTCGACCTGGGCCTCGACACCTCGATCCTGGCCTGGAACCGCGCCGTGATCGACGACATCAAGCACTCCGTCGACTGTGGTGTCGACGCCGTCGCCATCAGCATGTCGGCGAGCGACATCCACATCGAGCACAAGCTGCAGAAGAGCCGCCAGTGGGTGCTCGACCAGATCCGCGAGTGCGTCGCGTTCGCCAAGCAGAACGACCTCTACGTGTCCGTCAACGCCGAGGACGCCTCGCGCTCCAATCTCGAGTTTCTGCTGCGCTTCGGCCAGGCGGCCAGGGAGGAGGGCGCCGACCGTCTCCGCTTCTGCGACACGCTCGGCATCCTCGACCCGTTCGACACGTACAACGTGATCACGTTCCTCAAGAAGGAGGGCGGTCTCGACATCGAGATGCACACGCACGACGACTTCGGCATGGCGACCGCCAACGCGCTCGCCGGCATCAAGGCCGGAGCCACCTATGTGAACACGACCGTCAACGGCCTCGGCGAGCGCGCCGGCAACGCCGCCCTCGAAGAGGTCGTCATGGCGCTCAAGTATCTCGGCAAGGTCGACGTCGGGCTGGACACAAGCCGCTTTCGCGAGCTCAGCGAGTACGTCGCCGCCGCGTCGGCTCGCACCATCCCGGCCTGGAAGAGCATCGTCGGCACCAACGTGTTCGCGCACGAGAGCGGCATCCACGCCGACGGCGTCATCAAGAACCCGCTGAACTACGAGGCGTTCGCCCCTGAGGATGTGGGGCTCGAGCGCCAGATCGTCGTCGGCAAGCACTCGGGCTCGCGCACGATCTACCGCAAGTTCCAGGAGTTCGGGCTCGAGCTCTCGCAGGCGGACTGCGACGGCGTGCTCGCGCTCGTGCGCAAGACGGCGATCGAACTCAAGCGCGCCCTGTTCGACAAAGAGCTCATGTACATCTACCAGGACTACCTGGCCCGTCTCGGCGAGGCCGTGCCGATGGGCAATCGCGGCGGACAGGCTGCGGGCGGCGCGGGCGCAGGCGCCGAGCCCGCGCCGGGAGCGGCCACGTGAATAGCCCCCGCAGGCACGCTATCGAGCGGGGCGCCGGAGGGGCACCGCTCTGTGCGGCGACGCTCGCCGAGAAACTGCTCGCCGCGCACGCCGGGCTGGATGCAGTCGCGCCCGGCCAGATCGTCGTCTGCGACGTCGACGTGGCCATCGCCCAGGACGGCACGGGGCCGCTCGCCATCCAGCAGATCGAAGAGCTCGATGCGGCCCGCGTGCAGGCGCCCACGTGCGTCTTCTTCATCGACCACGCGGCGCCGGCGCCGCGCAGCGAACTGGCGAACGCGCAGAAGACGATCAGGGCCTTCTGCGCGTCCTCCGGCGCGACGCTCAGCGACGTCGAGATGGGCGTCTGCCACCAGCGGGTCGCCGAGAGCTTCGCCCGGCCCGGCGACCTGATCATCGGCGCCGACTCGCACACGTGCATGGCCGGCGCCCTCGGCGCCTTTGCCACCGGCATGGGCAGCACCGACGTCGCCGTCGGCATGGCCAGCGGCAAGACCTGGCTGCGGGTGCCCGAGACGTTCCGCATCGAGGTCGCGGGGACGCTTGCGGACGGTGTCGAGGCCAAGGACCTGATGCTCACCCTCATCGGCTCGCTGGGCGCCGACGGCGCCACGTACAAGGCGCTCGAGTTCGGGGGGCCGGGCATCGACGCGCTGCCCATGCCCGGCCGCTTCACGCTCAGCAACATGGCCGTCGAGGCCGGCGCCAAGGCCGGGCTGATGCCGAGCGACGAGACGACGCGGACATTCCTGGCGGCGCAGGGCCGCGAGGACGCCTGGCGGCCGCTCGCGGCCGACGCCGGCGCCGTGTACGAGCGCGTCGTCGCGCTCGATGCCGGCGCCGTCGTGCCGACGGTCGCGAAGCCGCACACCGTCGACAACACCGCTCCCGTCGCCGACGTCGCCGGCACATCCGTCGACCAGGTGCTCATCGGTACCTGCACGAACGGCCGGCTCGAGGACCTGCGTGTGGCGGCGCGCATCCTGCGCGGGCGCCGCCGCGCTGCCGGGACTCGTCTCATCGTGACGCCGGCCTCGCAGGCCACGGCGCGCGCTGCCGCCGCCGAGGGCCTCCTCGAGGTCTTCTGGGAGGCCGGCGCCGTGGTCACCAACCCCGGCTGCGGCGCCTGCGTCGGCATCCACGAGGGCATCCTCGCCGACGGCGAGGTGTGCCTCAGTACCGCCAACCGCAACTTCCACGGCCGCATGGGCAACCCAGAGGCCTTCATCTACCTGGGCTCGCCGGCCACCGCGGCCGCCACGGCCGTGGCCGGCGAGATCACCGATCCCCGCCAGTTTCTCTAGAGAGGAGGACGCCGTGGCCAAGCACTACGACGCACCGCCATCGATGGTCATCGACCCCACCAAGCGCTACCTCGCCACGATCAGTACCGACGAGGGCGACATCGTCATCGAGTTCTTCGCCGACAAGGCGCCACGCACCGTCAACAACTTCGTCTTTCTCGCCCGTGACGGCTACTACGACGGCGTGACGTTCCACCGCGTCATCAAGGGCTTCATGGCCCAGGGCGGCGACCCGACGGGCAGCGGCAGCGGCGGCCCCGGCTACAAGTTCGCGGACGAGTTCCACCCGGCCCTCAAGCACGACGGCCCGGGTACGCTCTCAATGGCGAACGCTGGGCCGGGCACCAACGGCTCGCAGTTCTTCATCACGTACACGGGCACGCCGCATCTTGACGGCAAGCACACCGTCTTCGGCCGTGTCATCGAGGGCATGGACGTGGTCGAGGCGATACCCGAGCGCGACCCGGCGCGCGCCTCCTCCCCCGGCGTCACTATGAACACGGTGACCATCCGCGAGGAGGAATGGGTCACGTGAGCGAAGATCGGCTGCACGGCCGGGCCTGGCTGTTCGGGGACGACATCAGCACCGACCTCATCGCCCCCGGTCGGCTGTTTCACCTGCGCACGGACCTGCCGGAGCTCGCGAAGCACGTGCTCGAGGACGCGCGCCCCGAGTTCGCCGCCGGTCTGCGCCCAGGCGACTTCGTCGTGGGCGGCCGCAACTTCGGCCTGGGCTCGAGCCGCGAGCACGCGCCGCGGATCATCAAGCTGGCCGGCGCCGGCGCGGTGCTGGCGCAGAGTTTCGCGCGCATCTTCTTTCGCAACTCGATCAACGTCGGCCTGCCCGTGCTGCAGTGCGACACCAGCCGCATCGGCGAGCAGGACGAGCTCGAGGTCGACCTCGCCGCGGGCGAGGTCCGCGACCTCACCACCGGCGTCGTCATCCCGTTCGTGCCGCTCCCGCCGGTGATGGTCACCATCCTCGGCGACGGCGGCCTCGTCCCCCACGTCAAGAAGCACGGCGGCTTCGCCCTGCCCGGAGGACCCGCATGACCTACACCGTGACGCTCATCCCCGGCGACGGCATCGGCCCCGAGCTTGCCGTCGCGCTCGAGACCGTGATCGCGGCCACCGGCGTACCCATCGTCTGGGAGGTTCACGACGCCGGGCTGGACGTCATGGAGGAGTTCGGCACGCCGCTTCCCGAGCACGTGCTCGACTCGATCCGCCGCACCAAGGTCGCGATCAAGGGACCGATCACCACGCCGGTCGGGGGCGGCTTTCGCAGCGTCAACGTGGCGCTGCGCAAGCAGCTCGACCTCTACGCCTGCCTGCGGCCGTCGAAGACGATGAAGGGCGTGCGCACCCGCTTCGACGACATCGACCTCGTCGTGGTGCGCGAGAACACCGAGGACCTCTACGCCGGTATCGAGCACATGGTCACGCCCGACGCCGCCGAGAGCATCAAGATCATCACGCGGCGGGGGAGCGAGCGCATCGCGCGCTTCGCCTTCGAGTACGCGGTCCGGCACGGCCGCCGCAAGGTTACGGCCGTGCACAAGGCCAACATCATGAAGTGCACCGACGGGCTGTTCCTCGCCGTCTGTCGGGAGGTCGCGGAGGCCTACCCCGACATCGCGTTCGAGGACCGCATCGTCGACAACATGTGCATGCAGCTGGTGCAGAAGCCCGAGCTGTACGACGTACTCGTCCTGCCCAACCTCTACGGCGACATCGTCAGCGACCTGTGCGCCGGCCTCATCGGCGGTCTCGGCGTCGCTCCGGGCGCCAACTTCGGCGACGACGTCGCGGTGTTCGAGCCCGTGCACGGCAGTGCTCCCAAGTACGCCGGCCAGGACAAGGTGAACCCGACCGCGATCCTTCGTTCGGGCGTCCTGCTGCTGGAGCACCTCGGCGAAGACGCGGCGGCGCGACGCATGGAGGACGCCATCGCCGCCGTCATCGCCGAGGGTAAAGAGGTCACCTACGACCTTGGCGGGGCGGCCGGCACCAGCGGCATGGCCCTGGCCATCGCCGAGCGGATACGCGGCTGATCGCCGGACGGGAGGTCGCCACCCGCGACCACCCCCGCCGGCGTCGAGAGGAGACCTGAATGGACGACGACGAACGCCACATCAACCTGCACGCGACACCCGAGATGATGGCCGGCGTGTACGCGAACTTCGCCAACGTCAGCCACTCCGACTACGAGTTCTCCATCACCTTCGTGCGCCTGGACCACGAGAGCGAGGAGCCGGGCGAGATGAACGGCGTGGTCGTGAGCCGGGTGAACCTGTCGGGGCGCTTCATGAAGGAGCTGATCGACGCGATGGGCGACAACTACAGCAAGTGGCTGGCGGCGGAGAACATCCGCGACCTGCCGGAGGCGCCTGGGCGCGACCAGTCGGCGTAGCCGGGTCCGGCCGAGCGCGTCACGAGCTCGCCGCGCACGCGGCGCCTCCGCCCGCCGCCCGGAATGGCCAAAAGGGAGTGGTGTCCGGCCGCGCTTCTTCCGTCTGAGCAGGCGGTTCATTGCTCCGCTGGTGGCCGTTGGCTAGAATGGCCAAGCCTGTACTCCCACCGTACTCGCGTCCGCAACCCGGGCTTTGCGGCGGACTGCGTGACGTTGGCGATTTCATCGCACGTCTTCAGGAGGACGCATTGGACTTCTACCAAGGCAAAGTACTCAGGATAGACCTGAGTGCGGGCACCTCCGCCGTCGAACCGCTCAACATGGAGTGGGCCGAAAGGTACATCGGCGGCAAGGGCCTGCTTCTGCGCTATCTGTGGGACGAGGTCCCGCCCAAGGTCGACCCCTGGGCGCCCGAGAGCCCCGTCATCCTCATGACCGGGCCGTTCGCCGGGACCGGCGTCAGCACGGCGTCGCGCCTCGTGGTCGGCTGCAAGAGCCCCGCGACCGGCATCCTCAACGACAGCTACGTCGGGGGTTCGTTCGCACCCGAGATGAAGTTCGCCGGCTACGACGTGATCATCATCACGGGCCAGTCGCCCGAGCCGGTGGTCGTGACGATCAAGGACGACGTCGTCGAGTTCGTGCCCGCCGAGCCTAAGTACTGGGGCCTCAAGACCTCCGAGATCGAGGAGGCCCTGCGCCAGGACTTCGACGCCGAGGCGAAGACGCTCTCCATCGGCCCCGCCGGTGAGCAGGAGCTGGTCTGGGCATGCCTGTCCACCGACCAGTACCACAAAGCCGGGAGGGGCGGTCACGGCGCCCTCTGGGGCCGCAAGAAGCTCAAGGCCATCGCCGTCCGCGGCACCGGCTCGGTCACCGTCGGCGACGCCAAGGCGTTCCTCGCCGACATGTATCGCATCCACAGTGAGTTCGTGCTCACCGAGGACAACCTCTGGGCCAACGAAGAAGGCACACCCGTGCTCGGCCAGATCATGAGCGATGCGGGCGTGATCCCCACGCGCAACTGGTCCACGGGGACGTTCGACCAGATGGAGGGCATCAACTCCGATGCGTTCATCAAGATCCGCACCAAGAATCGCGCCTGCTACCAGTGCGCCATCGGCTGCCGCCAGTTCCACGAGGTCGACGGCATCGCTGGCGAGGGGCCCGAGTACGAGACCATCGCCATCTGCGGTGCCAACTGCGGCGTCGGCGATATCGCCGCGCTCTCGCAGTTCAACCAGGAGTGCGACGAGCTCGGCCTGGACACGATCTCGACCGGCGCCGTCGTCGCCCTGGCGATGGACCTGACAGAGAAGGGCGTCAAGGACTTCGGCCTTCGATTCGGCGAGATCGAGGGCTATCTCAAAGCCCCCGCGCTCATCACCAAGCGCGAAGGCATCGGCGCCGAGCTGGCGCTCGGCACCCGCGCCCTGGCCGCCAAGTATGGTCATCCCGAGCTCGCCATGGAGGTCAAGAACCTCGAGCTGCCCGGCTACGACCCGCGCTGGGCGTTCGGCATGAGCCTCGGCTACGCGACGTCGGACCGCGGCGGCTGCCATATGCGCGCCTACCCGATCGCCGACGAGATCGTCGGCGGCACGCTGCCTCCGGACTCGCTCGAGGGAAAGGCCCTCAAGGTCGTCTGGGGCAATCCGGCCGAGGGTATGATCGGCGAGAACTTCAGCGCCGTGAAGTTCAGCGGCATCTGGTGCGACTTCTGGGCGGTCACGCCCGAGCAGATCGGCCAGATCCTCAAGCACGCCTGGAGGCGCGAGTTCAGCGACGACGAGGTCTTCCAGATCGGCGAGCGCGTCTGGAATCTCGGGCGTCTGTTCAACCTGCGCGAGGGCGTCGAGCCCGACGACATCCCGCAGAAGCTCTATGCGGAGGAGGGCGCACACACCACCGGCGCCTCGGCCGGCCGCTCCATCGGCACCGAGACGTTCAAGAAGGCGCTGCAGGAGTTCTACCAGATCCGCGGGTGGGACGAGCACGGCGTACCGACCGAAGCCAAACTCGCCGAGCTCGGCGTGGACGTGCGCCTCTAGTGGCGTCGCGCCGGACGAAGGAGAACCGATGCCTCACGTGATGATCTCGAACAAGAAGTGCACCGGCTGCCACATGTGTGAGCTGGCGTGCTCCGCCTACCATGAGGGCGCCTACCGGCCGTCGGTCGCGCGCCTCTTCAGCGCCTGCAACCCCACGACGGCGGCGATCAAGGGCCACACCTGCCTGCAGACCGCGTGCCACAAGTGCCAGGACGCCTGTCCCGCCGGCGCCATCTTCACCAAGGAGATCACGGTGACGGTGAAGGGCGAGTTCGCCGGCAAGGAGAAGGTCGGTGGCGACACCGTCAAAGGCTACGTACTCATCGTGGACGAGGACCTGTGCACGAACTGCGGCGACTGCTACGAGGCGTGCCCGTACGATGTGATCCACGAGCACCCCGAGCGTGAGGTCGCCTTCAAGTGCGACCTCTGCGACGGCGAGCCGCAGTGCATCGCCTTCTGCCAGAACCCGCACGTCCTCGCCGTCGACCTCAAGGTCGACAAGATGGACAGGGAACTGGCGCAGGCCTGAGGACGATGCCGATCGCCTTCGTCAAACTGCCCGTCGGCATGACCACCGCCGGCGGGCTGCGCCAGGTCGAGTGTCACGGCGACACCGTGCGTGAGGTGATCGACCGGGCCATCGCCGTCGAGCCGCGCATGCGCCCGCGCATCTTTCGCGAGGACGGGCGCATGTATGCCGGCGTGTTCATCAACGGCCGCAATATCGCGGCCTTCGACGGCATGGACACGCCGATCAGCGACGGCGACAAGCTGACCGTTCTGCCGCCTATCGCCGGCGGCTGAGGCGAGCGCGACGCAGATGAGAGGGCCGGACGGGGCCGGGGCTCGAGAAGAGCGCCGGCCCCGTCTTCATTGGTACACTGGTGGCATGACCGATCGCAGAAAGAGGTCACAGCTCGAACTGACCGGCCTCGCCGACGCGGTACACGGCCGCGCCAGCGTGCGGCGCTTCGCGCCCGAACCGGTGCCGCGCGAGGACGTCACCGCGATGGTCGAGCTGGCCATCCGCGCCGCGAATGCCGGCAATGCACAGATGTGGCGCTTCGTGGCGGTCGAGAGCGAGGAGCTGCGCACGGCCATGAAAGACGCGGTCGACGCTGCCCTCGACGAGATGGCCGCCTGGCCTGAGCTCGACGGCATGGCGAAGGAGATCAAGGCCCTCCGCGCCTATGCGACCTTCTTTGCACAGGCTCCCTTGGTGATGGCGATCGTCGGTCTGCCGTACGGATCGAAGGCCGACGAGATGCTTGCCCTGCGCGGCGTCGAGACCGTGGCGCGCGATCGGCTGCGGGCGCGCCCCGACCTGCAGAGCATCGGCGCCGCCGTGCAGTTGCTTTGCACGGCGGCCCACGCGATGGGCTACGGCTCGTGCTGGATGACGGCGCCGGTCCTGGCGGCGCCGGCGATCGAGGCGCTGCTCGGCGTCGAATCTCCGGCAATGCTGGTAGCCGTCGTCCCGATCGGCCGGCGGGCAGGTCCTGTGCGGCCCTCGGCGCGCCGGCCTGCGGCCGACGTCCTCGAGTTCCGCTGACTCGTCGCTCGCCGGCTTGCCAGGGAGTCCCGAGCCTCGGTAGACTCGCCGGACGCGGCGCCCAGGCGCCGCTCGGTACTCCCCCAGTGGCCACCGTGAACGGGAGCAACGCTCTGTGAACCAGTCCACCGGCACGATCCGTGACCGCTGCGCTCGCATCGTCGACGGCGCACGGCCGGACGTGCGCGACATCGAGATGCTGCTGCGGGCCGGGGACGACGCGCCCGAGGTCTTCGCCGCGGCGCGAGAAACGCGCGCGCGTCACAGCGGCGATGCCGTCTTCTTGTACGGGTTCGTCTACTTCTCCACGTATTGCCGTAACGAGTGCGCCTTCTGCTTCTATCGGGCCGACAACGCCGAGAGCCCCCGCTATCGCAAGTCGCTGGACGAGGTGGTGGCGATCTGCCACGACCTCGCCGACTCCGGCGTCGTGCTGCTCGATCTCACGATGGGCGAGGATCCGCGCGTGCACGACCAACCCGGGTACGCGTCCCTGTTCGAGCTGGTGAGCGCGGTCGCGGGCGGCACGGGGTCGCCGGTCATGGTGTCGCCGGGTGTGATGCCGGACGGTGCCTTCGCCGGCCTGCGGGGCGCCGGCGCCGACTGGAACGCGCTGTACCAGGAGACGCACACGCCGGAGCTCTACGAACGTCTCCGGGTCGGCCAGCCGTTCGCGGCGCGCACCGCCGCGCGCAGCGCGGCCCGGCGCGCCGGCCTGCTGGTCGAGGACGGGCTCCTCACCGGCATCGGCGACACGCCCGCCGACCGGGCACGCTCCATCGTCACGATGCGCGATGCCGGCTGGGAGCAGGTTCGCGTCATGACCTTCGTCCCCCAAGCCGGCACGCCGCTCGCCGGCGTCACGCCTGCGGGTGACGCCGACGAGCTGCTCACGATCGCGGCCATGCGCCTGGCGATGCCCGAACGCTTCATCCCGGCATCGCTCGACATCGACGGCATCCGCGGGCTCGAGCGTCGGCTCGACGCCGGCGCCAACGTCGTGACCTCGATCGTGCCGCCGGCCTCGGGTCTCGCCGGCGTGTCGCAGGCGGAGCTCGACATCGACGAAGGCCACCGCACCGTCGCCGGCGTGCTCCCCCATCTGGCCCGCCTCGGGCTGCGCGCCGCGACCGTTGACGAGTATCGCGCTCGCTTGGACGTCGTGCGCGCCGCCGTGTGAGGTCCTGGCCGTGCGTCTTCTGATCGTCGGCGGCAAGCTGCAGGGCACCGAGGCGGCGTACCTGGCCGGCAAGGCCGGCATGCACACAGTGCTCGTCGACCGCCGGGAGGCTCCGCCTGCGGCCGGCCTCGCCGATGCCCACGTCGTCACCGACATCACCGCCGACGCGGAGCGCGCGCGGACGCTCGTGACGGCCTGCGATGCGGTGCTGCCGGCCTGTGAGGACGAGCCCACGCTCGCCTGGCTCTCGCGGCACGTGCCGGAGTGGGGCGTGCCGCTGCTGTTCGATCTGGACGCCTACCACGTGACCGAGTCCAAGCTGGCGTCGCGGCGCCTGTTCGCCGACCTGGACGTGCCGCGGCCCGCCGACTGGCCCGCCTGCGGCTTTCCCGTCGTCGTCAAGCCGAGCACGGCGAGCGGTAGCGAGGGGGTCTCGATCGCCCACGACCAGGTGGAGCTGTCCGTCGCCCGCGACGCGCTCGTCGCCGCCGGTCACGAGGTCGTGGTGGAGGAGTTCGTCGCCGGGCCGTCCCTCTCGATCGAAGTGCTGGCCTGGGGAGGGCGGGCCGTGCCGCTGCAGGTGACCGGCCTCGAGTTCGACGCCGCCTACGACTGCCGGCGCGTCGTGGCGCCGGTGGGGGAGGCCGTGGCCGGGGCGCCAGCGGCCGCCGGCCTCGGCGGCTCCTGCGATTGGGCTCGCGCGGCCGGTGCAGGCACGCTCCATGACCTCGACGCCCTCGCCGTGCGCCTCGCCGAAGGTCTGGGGCTCCGCGGGCTGATGGACGTCGAGGTCATGCTCGACGGCTGCGAGCCCAAGGTCCTCGAGATCGACGCGAGACTCCCGAGCCAGACGCCGACGGCGGTGTACTGGTCGAGCGGTCTCAACCTTGTCGAGCTTCTGGCGCGAACTGTCATCAGCGGCGCCCTGCCCGCCGTGGATCGCGCGCCGCGCCGCGCCTGCGTGTATCAGCACGTGCGGGCCGCGGCAGGTTTCATCGAGGTCCTCGGCGAGCATGTGATGGGGAGCGCCGGTCCTCTCAGCGTCGTGCCCGGTTTCTTCGGGGCCGACGAAGCGCTCACCGACTACAGGCCGGGGGCGACGTCGTGGTCAGCCACGCTCATCGCGACGGCCGCGACCGTAGACCAAGCTCTTGAGCGGACGGCTCGAGCAGTCGGAGAGGCGGCCAAGCGCGAGAAGCTTCACCTTCTCGCTGAGGTAGAAGGTCGCGAGGCGAAGAGAAGGAGTCCAGAGTGACGCGTCTTACTGAAGACGACGTGAGCGTCCTGGTGCGGGACCTCGGTGCGTTCGAAGCCAGGCTGCAGGAGCTTGCCGGCATCGGGCTGAGGGAGCTTGCGCTGTGCACGGCCGGTGACGACGGCGTGTGTGTGCCGCTCTACGGCGCCCGGGTCGCGGCCGTTCCCGTCTCCACGGGCCAAGGGTGCGTCCCGGGGTTCAGCAGTTGCGTCGTGGCCATTCTCCAGCACCTCGGCTGCGAGGCCTGGGTGACGATGCAGCCCGACGTGCGCGGCATCCAGGAGGCGGTCGGCGACGGCGCCGAGGTCGTCTTCGTCGCCGACGACCATCGCTTCATCGCCCTCAATGTGACGAAGGGACGTTGCGTCGACGACGACCCCGCCACGGCGGACGGCTACGTGACGGCGCTCGAGGCCGCCGCCGGCAGCCTGCTCAGCCGGCACGTGTTGCTGCTGGGTCTGGGGCCGGTGGGGAGGGCCGCCGCGCGCCGCCTCACGAGTCGCGGAGCGGCGGTCGCGGTCGTCGAGCCCGACGAGGCACGCCTGCAGGCGGCGCTCGACGTCGGGCTGCGCGTCCAGCCGGTGACGCTCGAAGAGGGGCTGGCCCGCTGCGACCTCATCTTCGACGCGACGCCGGCGGCCGATCTCATCGACGTCGACGACATCGGGCCGGCGATGATCGCCGCGGTGCCCGGCCTGCCGTCCGCCTTCACGCCGGCGGCGCAGGCAGCCCTCGGCGCGCGTCACATCCATGAGCCTCTGGCCATCGGCGTCGCCGTCATGGCGGCGCGCGCCCTCATGTAGGACGCACCGGTCCGCCCGGTTCGCCCGCCGGCGTCTACTTCAGCTTCCGGAGTGCCGTCAGAGTCTCATGGACATCCGCGTGTGCGGTCTGGGGCATGTCGGCCGCCTCCGCGATGTTCTGCCGCGGCGGAGTGAGGTCGGTCGGGTCGTTGCTCAGCATGAGCGCGGCTTTTGACAGCCCGGGATACGCGCTCACGGTGAGGAGGAGTCTGAAGTAGCTGTCCATGAGGTTGACTTGCTTCAGGTAACGCTTCCGGTCCTTCCTGGAGTCAAACCAGCGAAACGCCTTGATGCGGAGGCCGTAGAAGGACTTCTTGAGCGTCTTCTCCCACTCCGGGATCACCCGGTTGAGGTTGTCCTGGACGATCCACGCCTGGTGCTCCAGCCCCAGGAGGTTCTCTCTCGCGACTACGTCTGCGTCTCCGATGAGCGGCTCCATCTGGTCAGCCAGATCGGTGATGGAGGCTTGCTTGAGCTCGAAACTCCTCATATAGCTGTGGAACATGCGGTCGTATGAACTGAGCGTCGCCTTGTACTGCGCCCGGTACTTCGGGTCGACATGAGCGTCGGCGGTGGCGGGCACGGCCAGCAGCGCGCCTGCGGCGGCGACCAGCAGGACGACGATCAGGCGCCGGCTGTTCGCGCTGTGGAGCGTCGACGGCTTGCGTGACGATGGACGGCTCACGGCCACCTCCCAGTAGCGATTCCCTGGTCGGGCGTATGTATCATGGAGGGGCGGCGCTCAAGGACCCGGGCCGCCGCCGCCGCAGGAGGGCGGGGCAACGCACCCGACCCGCGCGTAGTACAATCGCCTCCGCGCGGGGGGTCGATCGGAAGGATCAGCGTGGGCTCTAAACCCACGCAGGCGGGTGTGACTCCCGCACTCCCCGCCACTTCTTGTTCCGGCCCACGGAGGCGTGGCGCGGCGAGCGGCCGGAGCTGTGCGCGGCGCGTCTGCCGGGAGGGGACATGGTCGAGGATCGCAAGGAGCGCGTCGACCGCGAGCTGATCGAGCTCCTCAACGAGATCCGCGTCGT